>NZ_JBEZVK010000069.1:0-34867 GCF_040636955.1 Streptomyces sp. NPDC032472 | reverse complement strand
CCCGGCACGCGCAGGGCGGGCGGCGGGGGCCGGGGCTGCGCCCCCGCCCCCGTGCCGGGCGCTCCGCGCCCGGTGCGCTCAAACGCCGCGCGGGCTGGATTTGGCCCGCTGTGCTCGAGCGTCGTGCGGGCTGGATTTGGCCCGCTGCGCTCGGGACGCCGTGCGGGCTGGACCGGCCCGTGATCAAGCGCCTTACAGGTGGGGCAGGGTGGCGAAGACGCCGCGGTGCTGCGTGCCGTCGGGGAGGGTCCAGACGGCGGTCACCGAGGCCTCGCCGTCCTGTGCGTCGCCGGGTCGGAGTACCCGGGTCAGCGACAGGGGTGCGGGCAGGCCGTCGGCCAGGATCCCGGTGGCCTGCGGCGTGTGGGTCGGCCGCGGGCGGACCGGGGTGGCGGGGTGCACCGTGGTCGTCCCCTGCACGGTGACCGAGGGGTCGGGGGTGTCGGTGAGGCTCTGCGCCTGGGGTACGGCCTCGCCGCGCAGCAGGGCGAGGAGCTGCTCGACGGCCACCGGGTCGTGCGTGGCGTCGTACACCCAGCGCTTGCCCAGCACGCCGTGCTCCGTGGTGCCCACCAGCCCCGCCTCGGCGCCCTCCAGCGGCGCCCCGCGGTAGGTCATCGGCACGAGGTAGGCGACGGGCGCACCGGCGGAGGCGTCGGCGACGACCATGAACTCGATGCCCACCTCGCCCTCCGGGTCGTCGAGCCGGAACCCGCCGGCCTTGACCGGGTCCGGGGCGCTGCCGGTGGCGGCGTACCAGGGCTGCGCCGGGAGCCAGGCGGCGAGGAGCTCGAGCTTGGTCGGGGTGATCGTGGTTCTGTGGATCAGTGCCATGGCGTCGAACCTACCTGCTGCGCACCGGTGTTGGGCACTCATTCCCCGCCGGTGAACGCCGCCTTCAGTTCCTCCCTCAGCGACCGCTGGAAGGCCGTCACCAGGGCCTGCACCACCATCGGCTGCATATGGGCCGACAGCGCCTTCATGGACTCCACCCGCTCCGGGTCGTCCTCCCCTTCCGTGAACGGGCCCCACACCTCGTCGCGGAACAGCCGCGTCAGCTCGTGCGCCGTCGCCCGCGCGTGCTCCAGCATCACCCGGCGCGCCGCCAGGATCGTCTCGTGGGAGATCGGCACGTCCAGCAGCGCCACCCCCAGCCGCAGCAGGGACAGGTCCACCCGGAAGCCCCCGGCCCCGCCGCCCGGCGCGATCACGTTCATCGCCGCGAGCCGGCGCAGGTCCGTGTCGGACAGCGCCCGCCCGGCCCGCTTCTCCAGCTCCTCGCGCGACGCCTCCTCCGCCGAGTCCGGCGCCCAGGTCGCCACCAGCGCCCGGTGGATCGCCAGGTCGTGCGCGCTCAGGTCGTCGGGCAGCGCGTCGAGGTAGCGCTCGATCGCCGACAAGGTCATGCCCTGGTGCTGGAGTTCCTCGATCAGCGCGAGCCGGGACAGGTGCTCGGGCCCGTAGTGGCCCACCCTGCGGGGCCCGATCACGGGAGGGGGCAAAAGGCCGCGGGTGCTGTAGAACCGTACGGTGCGGACGGTGACCCCCGCCCGGGCGGCGAGCTCGTCGACGGTGAGCGAGGGCTCGGGCACCCGGTTGGTCATGGTCTCCGCCTCGCTCTCCGAACAGCACGTCCCGTTCCAGTACCGCGGTTCAACAGTATTGCTGTCGCACCAACGATGTGAAACGGCCAGGAGCTGCCCATGACCACGAATCTGCGACTGCCCGGACGACCCGAAGAGCTCACCCTCCCCGCCCTGCTGGCCCGCAACGCCGCCGAGCACGGCGATCTCCCCGCCCTCTCGTGGCGCACCGGACCCGGCTCCGCCGACTGGACGACCCTGGGCTGGGGCGAGGTCCGCCGCCGCGTGGCCGTCCTCGCCGCCGGGTACGCGGCCCTCGGCGTCGAGCGCGGCGAGCACGTCCTGATCATGATGGGGAACCGGCCCGAGCACTGGCTGACCGACCTCGCCCTGGTCCACCTGGGCGCCGTCCCCGTCACGGTGTACGGGACCTCCGCGCCCGAGCAGATCGCCCACATCGCCCGCCACAGCCGGGCCCGCACCGCCCTGGTCGAGGGCGCCCGTGAGCTGGCCCGCTGGGAGCCGCTGCTCGACGATCCGGGCGTGCCGCTCCGGCGGCTGGTCGTCGCGGAGGCCGCCGAGGCCGGCGGGCACGGCACGTACGCCTCCCTGTACGCGAGCGGGGCGCGGCTGCACCGCCCCGAGGCCTTCGAGAAGGCCTGGCAGGAGACCCGGCCCGGGGATCCGCTGACCGTCGTCTACACCTCGGGCACCACCGGCGACCCCAAGGGCGTCCGCCTGACCCACCGCAACATCCTGCTCCAGTCGGTCCGTCTCGACCGGCGCGTGGAGCTGCCCGAGCACGCCGAGCACCTCTGCTACCTGCCGTTCGCGCACATCGCCGAGCGGATCCTCGGCATCTACCTGCCGCTGCTGCGGGCCGCGCACGTCCGGCTGGTCGCCGACCCGGCCGCCGTCGCGCTCGCCGTCCGCGAGCTGCACCCGGTGCAGTTCTTCGGGGTGCCGCGGGTGTGGGAGAAGCTGGCCGCGTCCGTCCGGGCGGTGCTCGCGCAACTGCCGGCGCAGCAGCGCGAGGCCATCGAGAGCGCGAACGGCCTCGCCCGGGCCCGCGCCGGCCACCGGGAGCGGGGCGAGACGGTGCCCGCCGCGCTGGAGGCCTCGTACGCGCGGGCCAAGGAACAGGTCCTGGACCCGCTGCTGGGCCTGGCCGGGCTGGACCGGCTGGTGTGGACGGCCAGCGCCACCGCGCCGATGCCGATCGACGTGGTGCGCTTCTGGGCGGGCTGGGGGATCACGATCATGGACGCCTGGGGGCTCACCGAGACCTCCGGCGTGTGCACCGTCAACAGCCCGGACGCCTTCCGCCTCGGCTCGGTCGGCCGGCCGATCGACGGGCTCGAACTGCGGCTCGCCGCGGACGGGGAGATCCTCGCCCGCGGCGAGACCGTCTTCGGCGGCTACCTGCGGCCCGACGGCTCGGTGGAGGGCGCGCACGACGCCGAGGGCTGGTTCCCGACCGGGGACATCGGCCGCCTCGACGAGGACGGGTTCCTGTGGCTCACGGACCGCAAGAAGGAGCTGATCGTCACCTCGAACGGCAAGAACGTCTCGCCCGCCCTGGTGGAGAACACGGTCAAGGAGCACCCGCTGATCGGGCAGGCCCTGGTGCACGGCGACGGCCGCTCGTACCTCGTCGCCCTGCTGGTCCTCGACGCCGAACTGGCCCCGGCCTGGGCGGCGGCCCGCGGCATCGAGGCCGGGTCGCTCGCCGAACTCGGCCGCCATCCGGCCGTCCGGGAGGAGGTCGCCCGCGCGGTCGAGGCGGCCAACGCCCGGCTCAACCGCACCGAGCAGATCAAGCGCTACCGGCTGCTGACCGAGGAGTGGGGCCCGGAGTCGGGCGAGCTGACGCCCTCGCTGAAGCTGCGCCGGCGGGTGGTGCGGGAGAAGTACGGGGCGCTGATCGACGGGCTGTACGCGGAGCCGTACGAAGCCCCGTAGTGCACCGAGTGCGCCTCCGGCGGGCGGGCGGCCCGCCGGAGGCGCCCGTGCCTCAGCGGCCGATCACCGGGTAGTGGTCGCTGAGGTTGGTGTAGGTGTAGGAGGTGCCCCAGCTGGAGACCGTCCAGGGCGCCGAGTCCTCCTTGACCACGTTGTTCTCCCAGCCCGCCGGACGGGCGTTGCCCTTGCGGTACAGGACGTAGTCCAGGTCCTCGCGCGGGTCCGTCGGGTAGCGGTAGTTCGCGATCGAGTTGAGCGCCGTGTCGAAGGAGTACGGGTGGCCCGTGCGCGTGTCGGCGCCGGCGAGGTCGGCATCGGCGAGCATGGAGGCGTACTCGGGGGTACGGGAGTCGACGTTCATGTCGCCCGCGACGATGACCTGCTCGTTCGCCGGGATGTTCTTGGCGTCCAGGAAGGCGTCCACCGCCCTGAACTGGCGGGCCCGCATCTCGGCCGCCTCACCCGCGGCGCAGCCGGAGTCGGTGGACTGGGCGTGCGTGCCGACCACGTGCACCTTCGTGCCGTTCACGTCCAGGACGACGTAGGCGAAGCCCTTGTTGGACCACCAGTCGGCGCCGCAGGCGTCCTTGTAGACGAACTGCTCCTTGCGGACGATCGGCCACTTGCTGAGGATCGTGACGCCGCCGTCCTCGGGGGTGGTGGAGGAGTAGGAGCCGCCCGTGGCGTCCCAGCCGCTCTTGCTGCGGCCGACGACCGGGGTCTGGTACGGGTACTGCGCCGAGGCGTTGGACTTCAGGGCGTCCGACGCCCCGTTGTCGAAGGCCTCCTGGAGCACGACCACGTCCTTGCCCTGGAAGAAGGACGCCTTGGGGATCTCCGAAGCCCGGTGGTCCTGACCCCAGTTGGGGTAGAGGTTCTTGCTCATCAGGAACACGTTGTACGTCAGGACGCTGACCCGGGGCGCCGTGGTGCTCTCGGCGGCCTGCGCCGAGGGCGCGGTGGCGGCGGCCAGCGCGGCGGCGGCGACCGAAGCGACGGCCGCCGCGGCAGTGCGGCGACGGCTGGGCTTGGTGTGCAGCATGGGCTCTCCATCAGCGGTGGGGGAGATCGACCCGCACATCCAAGCAGCCGCGGTTACCTCTGGGTAACACCCGTGACAAGACTTTCTGTCCGGCCCGAGGACATCGGGCGCGGATCGTCGTACGGCGTCTTACAGGGCGGGTTCCCGCAGCAGCTCCAGCAGCCAACGGGCGCTGTCCGCGCCGCCGGTGGAGCCGGCACCGGTGGAGTCGTCGCCCGGGCCGGGGAAGACCCGGCCCCAGGAGCAGGCCCGGCCCAGGGCCGCGAGCCGGTACGCCAGCGACACCGCCCGCCGCAGCTCCGCGGCGGTGGCCCCCGCACCCGTCCACGGCTCCAGGTAGGCGTCGCGCAGCCGGGGCAGCACCCCGGCCCCGTACCGCTCGCGGGCCGCCCGGGCCGGGACCAGCAGGCTGCAGAACGGGTGCGAGACGGCCGCGTCGCCCCAGTCGAAGAAGGTGAACCGGTCCGGCCGCGGAGCGAACAGCTGGCTCTCGTGCAGGTCCGAGTGGTCGAGGGTGTCGGCGATGCCGGTGCCCGCGAGCTCGGCGCACCAGTCCGCCAGCCGGGGCCGCAGCGCGTGCAGCGCCCTGCGCTGCCCGGGCTCCAGCACCGTGTCCGCGTCGAGGAGCCGGTCGAAGACCTCCGGCAGGGCGGCGGTGTGCGCGGCCGGGACGCCGAGCGCCTCGATCCGCCCGGCGTACGGGGTCAGCGCGCGCTGCATCGCCGCGTACCGGCGCAGCGGCTCCTCCCAAGCGCCCGGGTCGGCGGGCCCGCGGTCCAGCACCTCCCGGAACAAGGGGCCGCCGTCGGGCAGCAGCGACCAGCCGCGCCCCGCGTCGACCGCGAGCGGCCGCAGCACGTGCTCGGGCACCCACCGGGCCAGGGCCTCGGCCAGCCCGGCCTCGAAGGCGCTCGCGGACGGATTGGCCTTGAGCCACACGGCCGCGCCGTTGCCTCCACCCGCCTCCTCGACGGTGAGCCGCACCAGTACCGACCACGGCCGCAGCCGCACCTCGCGCGGGCCGCTCTCGTACAGCCCGTGTGCCGCGAGCTCCCGCCCGGCCCAGTCGAACACGGCCGTGCGCCACGCCTCCTGCTCCCACGGCGTCACCGCCTGCGGGTACTGCCCTCGGTCCACCACGGAGATGTCAGCGCGCATGCGGGCCATGACAGCACCGCGGCGCCCCGCGGTTCCAGCGGTTTTCCGCCGCGCTGATCAGGCGGGTGTGGACCGGGATCGGCTGGGCGTGCGGGCGACCGAGAACGGCGTACAGGTGCTCCACCGGCCCACCGACCCAGTCCTCCGGCGGCGGTGATCTTCCGGGCATACTGGATGAACAGAGCACCACGTCCAGGGGGACCCACATGAGCACCACACAGCAGTCGGCCGAGCGGGAACCCGGGCGGGCGGGGGCCGCGGCGCGCCGGGGCGAACCGCGGCCGCCCGCCCCGGGCGGGGTGCTGTGGACCATCTCCGGCGACATCCGGGCGCTGCTGATGCTGCCCGCCGCCTTCACCATGCAGGTCGCCCACCCCGCCATCGGCGCCGGCGTCGACGAGCACTCGGTGTTCCGCACCGACCCGTGGGGGCGCGGCGAGCGCTCGCTGCGCTCGGTCCAGCTGTGGGTGTACGGCGGGGAGCAGGCGGCCGAGGAGGGCCGCCGGGTCCGCCGCCTGCACAAGGAGATCCAGGGCATCGACACGCGGGGGCGGCGCTACCACTCCCTCGATCCGGCCTGCTACGCCTGGGTCCACGCCACCGGATTCCCGATCTACCTCTACGCCGGGCGCTACCTGCTGCGCAGCTTCACCCCCGCGCAGGAGCGGCAGCTGTACCGGGAATGGCTCCAGGTGGGCCGGATCCTGGGCCTCCACGACCGCGACATGCCGCAGAGCATCGAGGAGTACTGGCCGTACTACCGGCGGATGCTGGCCGAGGAGATCGAGCCGACGAAGGTCGCCCGCGAGCTGGTCGCCACGGACGTGCCCCTGCCGCGGCCCGCGGGCGGCTCCCTGCCCGTACGGCTGCTGCTGCGGCTGACGTGGCCGGTGCTGAGGGCGGCGTTCCTGCACTTCAGGGCGTTCGTCACCGTCGGCTACATGCCGCCCGAGGCCCGGGCCGCGATCGGCCTGGAGTGGACCGAGGCCCAGGAGCGCAGGCTGCGCCGCTTCAGCACGGCCGTGCGGCTGCTCGTACCGCTGCTGCCGGAGCGGCTGCGCTACCTGCCGATCGCCCGGCAGGCGCGGGCCCGGTGGCGCGCCGGCGCCCGGTAGGAGGAACCACGGGCTCCGGCGCGGGACGCAGGCCCGGTCCGCCGACCGGGCCCGCGCCGGGGCTCAGTGCCCGTGGCCGCGCGCGTGCTCGCTGTCGTGGATCGCGTTCGTCTCGGCGATCTTCTTCCAGGACTTGGGCTCCACCGGCTTGGCGGCCGGGGCCTGCAGGGAGCGGGCCTTGCCGTTCGCGGCGGCCGGCGGGGCGAAGGCCGGCTTGCCCGGGGTGTAGAGCCAGGTCTCGAACAGCTGCGCCAGGGGCTTGTTCGAGATCTTCTCCGCGTACCGGACGAAGTCCCCGACCTTGGCGTTGCCGTAGGCCCTCTCGGTCGGCCAGCCCTTGAGGATCCGGAAGAACGTTTCGTCGCCGACCTCGTTGCGCAGCGCCTGCAGGGCGATCGCGCCGCGGTCGTACACGGCCCCGTGGAACTGGTTGTCCGGGCCCGGGTCGCCGGGCTTGACCTGCCAGAACGGGTCCTCCGCGGGCCGCAGTTGGTACGCCCAGTCCGCCAGCTCCTGCGCGGTGCCCTCGCCCTCCTTCTCCGACCACAGCCACTGGCTGTAGCGGGCGAAGCCCTCGTTGATCCAGATGTCCTTCCAGTTGTCGACGGAGACGCTGTCGCCGAACCACTGGTGGGCCAGCTCGTGCACGACGACCGAGACGTTGGCGCCGTTCGCGAACTGGCGCGGGCTGTAGAACGGGCGCGTCTGGGTCTCCAGCGCGAAGCTGCTCGGCACGTTGGGCACGTACCCGCCCAGTGCGTTGAACGGGTAGGGGCCGAAGATCGACTCCTCCCACTCGACGACCTCGCCGGTCCGCTCCACGCTCGCGCGCGCCGCGCCCGCGTTGTCGCCGAGGTCCTTGCTGTAGGCGTTGATGATGGGCAGCCCGTTCGCCGTCTTGTCGGTGGTGATGTCGAACTTGCCGATGGCGAGGGTGGCCAGGTACGTGGCCTGCGGCTTGTTGGAGCGCCAGTTGTAGCGGGTCCAGCCCAGCCGCGAACTCTGCGACTGCAGGACGCCGTTGCTGATGGCCTGCGTACCGTCCGGGACGCTGACGGAGACGTCGAAGGTGGCCTTGTCGAGCGGGTGGTCGTTGCTCGGGAACCACCAGACGGCCGAGTCGGGCTCCTGCGCGGCGATGCCGCCGTCCGGGGTGCGCTGCCAGGCCGACCAGCCGTCCACCTTGAACTCCGACGGCTTTCCGGCGTACTTGACGACGACGGTCGCCGGGCGGTCCTTCTGCAGCGCCTGGGCGGGGGTCACCTCCAGCTCGTGCGCACCGGAGGCGGCGAATTTGGCCTTGGCGCCGTTGACCCGGATCTCGCTGACCTTCAGCCCGAAGTCCAGGTTGAAGCGGGACAGGTCCTGCTTGGCGGTGGCCAGCAGGGTCGCGGTGCCCTCCAGCAGGTCCGTCTTCGGCTCGTACTTCAGCCGCAGGTCGTAGTGGGACACGTCGTATCCGCCGTTGCCGCTGGCCGGGTAGTAGGAGTCGCCGATACCCGGCGCGCCCGCGGCCGAGCCCGCAGCCGACGCCGGGATCACCAGCAGAAGGGAGGCGGCGAGCACGCTCGGGGCGATGACTTTGCGGTGCACGAAGGCTCCAAGGGGTAGGGGAGACGGTTCCGTTCGACCGTATTCACCCCCCGCCTCCCACGTCATGTCCATGGCCCCTGCTGTCACACGATCGCCATTCGGCCGTCACAGGGGTACCCCGGCCGCCACGGGCCGGTGGGGCAGGACCGGGGCGTTCGGGGCAGTCGGCCGGAGAGGGCCGGAGTCGGAGAGAGCCCGTGACCATTGCCCGCAGAAGCCGCATCCGGGGCAGCGGACCGGTCGCCTCCGGGCCGGCGCCACGCGGGAGAACGACCGGAAAACGCGCTCCGGCGGGCGGGGCGGCGCCCGGCACGCGGCCGCCGTGAAGGCCGTTGCGGGCGGCCGAGCACCGTTGAGGGGACCGCGGCGTGGATCCGGCCTGTTCGACATACTGAGCAGTCGGTAACCTGGCGGCATGACGCTTCCCGAGCACGCCGCCCGCCGCGCCTGGCACGCCGCGATCAACCCGCTCCACTCGACCGTGTACTTCTCGCCGGAGCTCCCGGAGGAGTTCGCCGCCCTCGGCGTCACGGACCGCTCCACCGCGACCATCGCCTCCCGCGCGGCCGCCATGGGGGCCGTCGGCGCCGGCACGGTGGCCGCCACCTTCTACAACTACCGCCACGACTTCCTGGCCCGGCACCTGCCCGCCGTCTGGGACACCATCACCCCCGCGCAGGCCGTCGCCGCCCGCCTGCGCGCCGCCGACCGCACCCTGCGCCGCCTCCTCGGCGAGGAGACCGTGAAGTCCGCCGAGCTCGCCGAGGCGGCCGAGCTGGCCCTGCGCGCCACCGAGGCCTGTACCCGGCACGCCCGCACCCTCTACTCCGCCCACGCCGACCTGCCCGTGCCCGAGGAGGCGCACCTGCGCCTGTGGTACGCCACCACGCTGCTGCGCGAGCACCGCGGTGACGGCCACGTCGCCGCCCTCCTGCTCGCCGGCCTCGACCCGCTGGAAGCCCTGGTCAGCCACTCCGCCACCGGCCGCGGCATGACCGCCAAGTGGATCAAGGCCATCCGCGGCTGGGAGCAGTCCGACCTGGACGCCGCCGTCGAGCGGCTGCGCTCGCGCGGCATCCTCGACGCCGCCGGCGAGCTCACCGCCGAGGGCAAGGCGGTGCGCGAGCGCCTGGAGACCGAGACCGACCGCCTCGACGCGGCCCCGTACGAGCACCTCGGCGCCCGGGGTCTCGCCCGCCTGGCCGAGCTCGGCGGCGGCTTCGTCGCGACGGCCGTCGCCGCGGGGGCCTTCCCCTCCGACGCCTTCGGCAAGGCGGCCTGAGGGCCGGACCGCCGACCGGCGCGGGGCTCCCGTACGCCGTCACCGCCACCTGCCACAATGGGCAGCCGTCCAGTGCACAACGAAGGCAGGCGGGACCGATCGTGACGACGTCCATCGAAGGCAGGATCGCCGAGGAACTCGGCGTACGGGAGCGGCAGGTCAAGGCCGCAGTCGAGCTGCTCGACGGCGGCTCCACCGTCCCGTTCATCGCGCGCTACCGCAAGGAAGCGACCGAGATGCTCGACGACGCCCAGCTGCGCACCCTGGAGGAGCGGCTGCGGTATCTGCGCGAGCTGGAGGACCGGCGCGCGGCCATCCTGGAGTCGGTGCGGGAGCAGGGCAAGCTCGACGCCGAGCTGGAGGCCCGGATCAACGCGGCCGACACCAAGGCCCGGCTGGAGGACATCTACCTCCCGTTCAAGCCCAAGCGGCGCACCAAGGCCCAGATCGCTCGCGAGGCCGGGCTGGAGCCGCTCGCCGACGGCCTGCTCGCCGACCCCTCGGTGGAGCCGGCCGCCGCCGCGGCCGCGTTCGTCGACGCCGACAAGGGCGTGGCCGACCCGGCCGCCGCCCTGGAGGGCGCCCGCGCCATCCTCACCGAGCGCTTCGGCGAGGACGCCGACCTCATCGGCGAGCTGCGCGAGCGCATGTGGGGCCGCGGCCGGCTCGCCGCGAGGGTCCGCGAGGGCAAGGAGGAGGCGGGCGCCAAGTTCGCCGACTACTTCGACTTCGCCGAGCCGTTCACCGCGCTGCCCTCGCACCGCGTCCTCGCCATGCTGCGCGGCGAGAAGGAGGACGTCCTCGACCTCACCCTGGAGCCGGAGGCCCCCGAGGACGCGGCCGCGCCCGGCCCCTCCTCGTACGAGGGCATGATCGCCCGCCGCTTCGGGGTCGCGGACCGCGGCCGTCCGGGCGACAAGTGGCTGGCGGACACGGTCCGCTGGGCGTGGCGCACCAAGATCCAGGTGCACCTGGGCATCGACCTGCGGATGCGGCTGCGCTCCGCCGCCGAGGACGAGGCCGTACGGGTCTTCGCGGCGAACCTGCGCGACCTGCTGCTCGCGGCGCCCGCCGGCACCCGTGCCACCCTCGGTCTGGACCCGGGCTTCCGCACCGGTGTGAAGGTCGCCGTCGTGGACGCCACCGGCAAGGTCGTGGCCACCGACGTGATTTACCCGCACGTTCCCGCCAACCGGTGGGACGAGGCCCTGGCCAAGCTGGCCCGGCTCGCGAAGGAGCACGCGGTCGAGCTCGTCGCCATCGGCAACGGCACCGCCTCCCGCGAGACGGACAAGCTCGCCGGAGAGCTGATCTCCCGCCACCCCGAGCTGAAGTTGACCAAGGTGATGGTCTCCGAGGCGGGCGCCTCGGTGTACTCGGCCTCCGCCTTCGCCTCGCAGGAGCTCCCCGACCTCGACGTGTCGCTGCGCGGTGCGGTCTCCATCGCCCGGCGCCTGCAGGACCCGCTCGCCGAACTCGTCAAGATCGACCCCAAGTCCATCGGCGTCGGCCAGTACCAGCACGACCTGTCCGAGGTGAAGCTCTCGCGCTCCCTCGACGCGGTGGTCGAGGACTGCGTCAACGGTGTCGGCGTCGACGTCAACACCGCCTCCGCGCCGCTGCTCGCGCGGGTCTCCGGCATCAGCGGCGGCCTCGCCGAGAACATCGTGGCCCACCGCGACGCCAACGGCCCCTTCCGCAGCCGCAAGGCGCTCAAGGACGTGGCCCGGCTCGGCCCGAAGGCGTACGAGCAGTGCGCGGGCTTCCTGCGGATCCGCGGCGGCGACGACCCGCTGGACTTCTCCAGCGTGCACCCCGAGGCGTACCCGGTCGTGCGCACCATGGCCAAGACCGCCGGCAGCGAGGTCGCGGCCCTCATCGGCAACACCGGCACGCTGCGCTCCCTGAAGCCGGAGCAGTTCGTCACCGAGGCGTTCGGCCTGCCGACCGTGACCGACATCCTGCGCGAGCTGGAGAAGCCGGGCCGCGACCCGCGGCCCGCGTTCAAGACGGCCGCGTTCAAGGAAGGCGTCGAGAAGATCGGCGACCTGGCCCCCGGCATGGTCCTGGAGGGCGTCGTCACCAACGTGGCCGCCTTCGGCGCCTTCATCGACATCGGCGTCCACCAGGACGGCCTGGCGCACGTCTCCGCGCTGTCGAAGAACTTCGTCAAGGATCCGCGCGAGGTGGTCAAGCCCGGCGACATCGTCCGCGTGAAGGTGCTCGACGTGGACATCCCGCGCAAGCGGATCTCCCTCACCCTGCGCCTGGAGGACGAGGCCGGCCGCGCGGGCGGCGCCGGCGCGCCGCGCCAGCGCGAGGACCGCCAGGACCGCCGCGGCGGCGGCCGGCCTCCGCAGCAGCGCGGCAACCAGAGCGGCCAGAACCGCGGCCAGGGCCAGGGCCGGGGCCGGGGCCAGGGCGGCCAGGGCGAGGGCGCCCGGCGCCAGGGCCAGGCCGGCGGCGCCCCCGCCCCCGCGAACAGCGCCATGGCCGACGCCCTGCGCCGAGCAGGCCTGGCCGGCCCCTCCGAGAACCGCCGCAAGCGGTGACGGCGCCGGGAGCGGCGGTGCCGCGGTGACGGCGGTTCCCGGTCGCCGCAACGAGCGGGGGAGGTCGGCAGGTTTGGCCGAATAGGGCCCCCCACCTGGGGTCTTGTCTTGCCAACTGCCGCAGAAGATCGGTAGGCATGGTGGAACGCCCGTTCGTCGTCTGGCGGACGGGCTTCCGTTTCCCCTCAGGACCGCACTCCTCCGAGGCCTTCTTGATGGCACAGGACGTCATGCCCATGCCTGCTCACGCCTACCGACGCTGCCCGCGAAAGGGTCCGAAGAGGGATCACATGCTCCACTCGCAACTCGGCCTCCGCAAAAGGTGCGAGAAGATTCTCGGCCATCTGGATCTGACCCATCCGTTCTCCCTCGACGCGCTGTGCGCCCGCATAGCCGAGCAGCGGGGCCGCCCCATCCGGCTGCACCCGCTCCCCAAGGAGGCGGCCGAGTCCGGGGTCTGCGGCCTGTGGGTGGGGACCGCCGGCGTCGACTACGTCTTCTACGAGGCCCAGACCACCCCGCTGCACCGCGAGCACATCGTGCTCCACGAGCTCGGGCACATCCTGTTCGGCCACCACTCGCTGGAGGGCGAGGAGAACGACGGCCGGGCCCCCGTCGTCCTCGGGCGCACCAACTACACCACCCGCCAGGAGCAGGAGGCGGAGATGCTCGCCAGCATGATCCGCATCCGCACGGCCACCCCCTGCCCGCAGGCGGCCGCCGAGGCGCGCAGCACCCTCGCCCGGCTGGAGTCCGCCATGGGGTACGAGTGGGGCAACCGTGGCCGCTGAGCTCCTGGCGCTCGGCGACCGGCTCGCCGTGCCCAGCGTCGTCTGCCTGTGGATCGCGGTCCTGCTGCGCGCTCCCGGCGCCCTGCGCTCGCCGCAGCAGCGCGGCCTGTGGCTCGCCGTGGCCACCGCGGCCGCCGCGATGACCCTGAACCTGCCCGCCGTCGTCACGTACGCGATGCGCGACCAGACGTACGCGCACACCGTCGGCCTCGTCCGCAACCTCATCGGCGTGCTGTCCGCCGGCGCGGTCGTCTACTTCGTCGCCGCGACCACCCGCGGCCGCACCCTCCAACTCGCCGCCTGGATGGGTACGGTGGCCTGGCTGACCGTCCTCGTCGTCCTCGACATGGGGGCGCCGCGGCACGGGACGCACACCATGCCCCCGCACGGCGACCCCGTGCCCTCGCTCGCCTACTGGCTGTTCCTGATCGCCGCGCACACGCTCGCCAACACCACCTGCGTCTTCCTGTGCTGGCGCTACAGCCGCCGCACCGAGAGCCGCGGCCTCGCGGCCGGCCTGCTGCTGTTCGGCCTCGGCACCGCCCTGGCCGGGCTGTTCTGGATCGCCTACCTCTTCAAGGCGCTGTTCGGCAGCACCTGGGCCATGCCCGCCCTGCCCCTGATGATGAACCTGCACGGGCTGCTGCGCGCCGCCGCGATCCTGGTGCCGACCGTGTTCGCCCTGCGCCGCAGCACCGCCGACATCGCCACCGCCTGGCGGCTGTGGCCGCTGTGGCACGACCTGGTCCGGGCCGTCCCGCACGTCGCCCTCACCAAGCCCCGCGCGGGCCGGCTCCTGGAACTGCTGTGGCCGCCGGTCCCCCGCAACCTGCTCGTCTACCGCAAGATCATCGAGACCCGCGACGCGATCCTGATCCTCGGCGAGTACGTCGCCCCCGGCATCCCCGAACGCGCCCGCAACCACATCGGCCTGAGCGGGATCCCCGAGCAGCGGCGCACCGCGGCCGAGCTGGCCTGCGTACTGAAGGAGGCGCGCGCGGCGAAGATCGCCGGGCTGCTGCCCGGGCAGCAGCCCGGGCAGGCCTCCGCCTGGGAGCTGCCGGCCGCGGTGCAGACCGCCGGCGAGGGCGGCGGGCTGGAGGACGAGGCCCGCTTCCTCATCGACGTGGCCCGGGCCTACGCCTCGCCGGCCACCATCGCCTTCGCCCCGCCGAACCACCACGACACCGGGAAGTGACGCCGCCTTGACCACCGTTCTGATCACCGGGGCCAGCGCCGGACTCGGTGCGGCCTTCGCCCGCGGCTTCGCGGCCAAGGGCTGCGACCTCGTCCTGGTCGCCCGCGACAAGGACCGCCTGCAGGCCGTCGCCCGCGAACTGGCCCGGGAGTTCGCCACGGCCTGCGAGGTGCTGCCGGCCGACCTGCTGGACGAGGACGGGTGCGCCGAGGTCGCCGAGCGGCTCGCCGACCCGGCCCGGCCCGTGGACATCCTGGTCAACAACGCCGGATTCGGCCTGCCCGCCCCGTTCCCCCACAACCCCGTCGAGGACGAGGAGCGGATGCTCGACCTGCTCGTCAGGGTCCCGCTACGGCTCACCCACGCGGTGCTGCCGGGGCTGCGCGAGCGGCGCCGCGGGGCCGTGCTGAACGTGTCCTCGGTGGCCGGACTGCTGCCGACCGGCACGTACGGGGCCGCCAAGGCCTGGGTCACCGCGTTCAGCGAGTCCCTGCGGGTCGACATGGCCCCGTACGGGGTCCGGGTGCTCGCGGTGGTCCCCGGCTTCACCCGCACCGAGTTCCAGACCCGCGCCGGCATGGACGTCAGCTCCCTGCGCGAGGCGGTGTGGCTGGAGCCGGAGGACGTCGTCGCCAAGGCCCTGCGCGACCTGGCCCTGCGCCGCCCGGTCAGCATCACCGGCCGGCGCTACCAGGCGTACGCCCTGGCCGCCCGGCACCTGCCGCGCGGCTTCGTGGCCCGCAAGATGGCCCGTACCCGTCGCCCGCCCGCCGGGCGGTGACGGGCGGCTACAGCTCGACGACCTTGCCGCCGGAGACCTGCAGGCGGCGGGTCACCCGGACCGCGTCCAGCATCCGCCGGTCGTGCGTGACGAGCAGCAGCGTGCCCTCATAGGCCTCCAGGGCCGATTCCAGCTGCTCGATCGCCGGCAGGTCCAGGTGGTTGGTCGGCTCGTCCAGCACCAGCAGGTTCACCCCGCGGCCCTGGAGCAGCGCCAGGGCCGCCCGGGTGCGCTCGCCGGGGGAGAGCGTGGCCGCCGGGCGCAGGACGTGCGCCGCCTTCAGGCCGAACTTCGCCAGCAGGGTCCGCACGTCGGCCGGCTCCGTGTCCGGGACCGCCGCGCAGAACGCCTCCAGCAGCGATTCCTCGCCGAGGAAGAGGCCGCGCGCCTGGTCCACCTCGCCGACCAGCACGCCCGAACCCAGCGAGGCCGCACCGGAGTCCGGGGCGAGGCGGCCCAGCAGCAGCGCCAACAGGGTCGACTTGCCGGCGCCGTTGGCCCCGGTGATCGCCACCCGGTCCGCCCAGTCGATCTGCAGGCTCGCCGGGCCGAAGGAGAACTCGCCGCGCTTGACGGCCGCCTCGCGCAGGGTGGCCACCACGGAGCCGGACCGCGGGGCCGCCGCGATCTCCATCCGCAGCTCCCACTCCTTGCGGGGCTCCTCCACGACCTCCAGCCGCTCGATGGCGCGCTGCGTCTGGCGGGCCTTGGCGGCCTGCTTCTCGCTCGACTCGCCGCGCAGCTTGCGGCCGATCTTGTCGTTGTCGCTGGCCTTGCGCCGGGCGTTGCGCACGCCCTTGTCCATCCAGTTGCGCTGCATCAGGGCCCGGCCCTCGAGGGCGGAGCGCTTGTCGGCGTACTCCTCGTACTCGTCGCGGGCGTGCGTGCGGGCTCGCTCCCGCTCCTCCAGGTAGGACTCGTAGCCGCCGCCGTACAGGTTGATCTGCTGCTGGGCCAGATCGAGTTCGAGCACCTTGGTGACCGTCCGCGCGAGGAACTCGCGGTCGTGGCTGATGACGACGGTGCCCGCCCGCAGACCGGTGACGAAGCGCTCCAGGCGCTCCAGCCCGTCCAGGTCGAGGTCGTTGGTCGGCTCGTCGAGCAGGAAGACGTCGTAGCGGGACAGCAGCAGCGAGGCGAGGCCCGCGCGGGCGGCCTGTCCGCCCGAGAGGCCGGTCATGGGCATGTCCAGGCTCACGGCGAGGCCGAGCTCGTCGGCGACCTCCTGGGCCCGCTCGTCGAGGTCGGCGCCGCCCAGGTTCAGCCAGTGGTCCAGCGCCGTGGCGTACGCGTCGTCCGCGCCGGGAGTGCCGTCCACCAGGCCCTGCGTCGCCGCGTCCAGCGCCGCCTGGGCGGCGGCCACACCGGTGCGCCGGGTCAGGAAGTCCCGCACCGACTCCTCCGGGCGGCGCTCCGGCTCCTGCGGCAGATGGCCGACGGCCGCCCCGGGCGGGGACAG
Source organism: Streptomyces sp. NPDC032472 (assembly GCF_040636955.1). Lineage (NCBI taxonomy): Bacteria > Bacillati > Actinomycetota > Actinomycetes > Kitasatosporales > Streptomycetaceae > Streptomyces > Streptomyces sp. NPDC032472. The sequence continues at coordinate 18,351 of NZ_JBEZVK010000069.1, read as the reverse complement.
GCGCAGCTCGCCGCTCTCGGCGGTGTCCAGGCCGGCGAGCAGGCGCAGCAGGGTGGACTTCCCGGCGCCGTTGACGCCGACGAGGCCGATGACGTCGCCCGGCGCGACGACCAGGTCCAGATCGGCGAAGAGGGTGCGCTCGCCGTGCGCGGCGGTCAGGTTCTTGGCGACGAGGGTTGCAGTCATGGTCCGCAAATCCTATCCGCGCCCCCGCCGCATGGCCGTAAAGGTGGGAACCCCGTCATTGCGGCCATCCCCGGGCTCTCACACCATGGGGTCATGTCGTCGCGAAACGTGCTCGTCGTCCTCTACGACGGGCTCCAGAGCCTGGACGTGAGCGGACCCGTGGAGGTCTTCGCCGCGGTGTCCCGCTTCCCCGGCGAGGCGGGCTACACCATCCGCACCGCCTCCCCGGGCGGCGCCCCGGTGCGTACCGGCAGCGGGCTCACCCTGGTCCCGGACGGGGACCTGGAGAGCGAGCGGCCGGGGCCGGCGACGACCCTGATCGTGCCCGGCGGCCGTTACCGGGGCGACTTCGAGCCGCGGCTCACCGACTGGCTGCGCGCCCACGGGGGTGGAGCGCAGCGGCTGGTGTCCGTCTGCACGGGCGGGCTGATCCTCGCGGAGGCCGGCCTCCTCGACGGGCGCCGCGCCACGACGCACTGGTCCGTGTGCGACCGCATGGCCCAGAAGTATCCGCGGGTCACCATCGAACCGGACCCGATCTACGTCCGGGACGGCCCCGTCTCCACCTCCGCCGGCGTCACGGCCGGCATCGACCTCGCCCTGGCCCTGGTGGAGGAGGACCACGGCCGCGAGCTCGCCCTGGAGATCGCCCGGCAGCTGGTCGTCTTCCTCAAACGCCCCGGCAACCAGGCCCAGTTCAGCGCCCAGCTGGCGGCCCAGACGGCCCGGCGCGAGCCGTTGCGCGAGGTCCAGCACTGGATCACCGAACACCCCGGTGCGGACCTGAGCGTGGAGGCCCTCGCCGCCCGCGCACGGCTCTCGCCCCGCCACTTCGCCCGCGCCTTCCAGGCGGAGACCGGGGTGACGCCGGGCCGGTACGTGGAGCGCGTCCGGGTGGAGCACGCCCGGCGGCTGCTGGAGGACAGCGCCGAGGGCGTGGCCCAGATAGCCCGGGCCTGCGGCTACGGCACCCCGGAAGCCCTCCGCCGCGCCTTCGTCAAAACCCTGGGCCAACCCCCAACGGAATACCGCCGCCGCTTCGGTCCCACGCCGTAACCGGCCTCGCCCCGCGCCCGTGCCCCACTCCCGTGCCCCACCCGATCCCGACCGCGCCAATCCAGCCCCGCCGGCATGTGAGGCGCGGGGGTGCTGGGGCAGCGCCCCCGCAACGGCGCCGCAGGCGGACACGCACCGCACCACCGACCGACCCACCCACCCACCAACCAGACCCACTCCGGAGGAGACATGCAGATCGCCGTCCTGCTCTACAACGGCTTCACCGTCCTCGACGCCATCGGCCCCTACGAAACCCTCGGCCGCCTCCCCGGTGCGGACACCGTGTTCGTCGCCGAGCACCCCGGCCCCGTACGCAACGACACCGACCAGCTGTCCCTGATCGCCGACAAGGGCCTGGACGAGGTGACCCGCCCGGACATCGTCATCGTCCCCGGCACCCCGCACCCCGAGCCGCACATGGCCAACCCCGTCCTGCAGGACTGGCTGCGCTCGGTCGACGCCACGACCACCTGGACCACGTCCGTCTGCTCCGGCTCGCTCCTGCTCGCCGCCGCCGGCCTCCTCGACGGCCGCCGCGCCGCATGCCACTGGCTGTTCCTGGACCGGCTGCCCGCCTTCGGCGCCGAGCCGACCGGCGAGCGGGTCGTGTCCGACGGCAAGTACGTCACGGCCGCCGGAGTGTCCTCCGGCATCGACATGGGCCTGACCCTCCTCGGCCGGATCGCGGGCGACGAGTACGCGCAGACCGTCCAGCTGATGATCGAGTACGACCCGCAGCCGCCCTACGACGCGGGCTCGCCGGCCAAGGCCCCGGCCGAGATCGTCGCCCGGATGCGGGCGCTCAGCCCGACACGGTCCAGCTGAACGACGGCGTACGGCGCTCCAGGAACGCGGCGACGCCCTCCGCGGTGTCGCCGCTCCCGGCCGCCTGAGCGGCCCAGTACGCATCGCGGTCGGTGCGCCCGTCCGCGAACTCCTTGGCGGCGGCCTGCGTCAGCTGTGAGCGGCCCACCAGGATCCGCCCGAACTCGGCGACCCGCTTCTCCAGCCGCCCCTCGGGCAGCAGCTCGCTCAGGAAACCGGCCCGCAGGGCGTGCTCGGCATCGATCAACTCGGCCGAGAAGAGGAGGTACTTGGCGGTGGCCGGTCCGACGAGCCCGGCGAGCCGCCGGGTCGAGGAGGACGGGTAGACGATGCCCAGCCTCGCCGGGGTCACCCCGAACGAGGCGCCCTCCTCCGCGAACCGCAGATCGCACGCGGCGGCCAACTGGCTGCCGCCGCCCACGCAGAACCCGCGGATCGCCGCGATCGTCGGCTTGGGGAAGGCGGCGAGGGCCTCCTCCGCCGCGACGGACAGGGCCTGCGGGTCCTCGTCGCCGGTGAGGGACGAGATGTCGGCCCCCGCGCAGAAGGTCGGGCCGGCGCCGGTGAGGACGAGCACCCGGACCGCCGGATCGGCGGCGAGGCCCGCCAGCAGCTCCGGCAGCGCCCGCCACATCGCGGCCGTCATGGCGTTGCGCTTGGCGGGGTGCGAGATGACCACCGTCGCGATCCCGTCGGAGACGTCGTGCAGGAGGGCTGCTTCCATGCGCCGGATGCTATCCCGGGCGCACGTCTGTACGTGATCGGAACCTTCTTCCCCCTGGCCCTGCTGCGGCCCGCGGAAGGCCAGGAACCGTTCAACAACTGACGCTGTCATACGCCTGCGGTCAAAAAGCGTCCGATTGGCGCCGAGTTATGGTCAGCGGTCCGGTCCGGACCAGCCCGTTCCCCACTCTGGACGCGTGGAGACGATCGAGTGCGAAGGACGGGGCGGGAAGATGGATCTCAGCGGGAGCGTCCCGCAGGCCAAGGTGGGTGAGCCGGAGGCACCGGCCGGCCCACTCGCTTACGAAGGCGTGTGGCGGTTCACCGTGCCCGCTGTAGAAGAATCCGTTCCGCAGGCGCGCCGGGCGGTGCGCGACCTGCTGGGCCGCCAGGGCGTTCCCGCCGACCGGGACCTGGTGTACTCGCTGCTGCTGATCGTCTCCGAGCTGGTGACGAACTCGGTCCGGCACGCGGCCCTGCTCTCGCCGGAGGTCGCGGTCGAGGTCGCGATCGGCCGGGCCTGGGTACGGGTGGCGGTCGAGGACAACCACCCGTACCGGCCCAAGGCGCTGGAGGCGGATTTCGGCCAGACCGGCGGCCGCGGGCTGCTGCTGGTGCGCGAGATCACGCGGGAGGCCGGCGGGGTCTGCGACGTGGAGCACACCTCGACCGGCGGCAAGGTCATCTGGGCGGCCCTGCCGCTCGCCGGCCCTGCCGCCCCGGCCCCGGTGCCGAGTCCGGGAGCGGCGCACTGACGCCCGGCCTACCAGCCCGCCGCTTCGCCCGTCAGCTCGCGGATCGCGGGCCGGGCCGCGTCCAGCACGGTCATGAACCACGCCGAGAAGGGCGCCTCTGCGTGCCGCTTGGCGAGCTCGTCGGCGGTGACGAACGCGGTGTCCGCGACTTCCTCCGGATCGGGCCGCAGCGCTGCCTGCGCGAGTCCCACGAACAGGTGGTTGTACTCCTGCTCCACCAGACCCGATGCGGGGTCCGGGTGGTTGTAGCGCACCGTCCCCGCCTCCGCGAGCAGCGACGGCGACAGGCCGAGCTCCTCGTGGGTTCGCCGGGCCGCCGCCGCGAAGGGCGACTCGCCGGGGTAGGGGTGGCCGCAGCACGTGTTCGACCAGACACCGGGGGAGTGGTACTTCCCGTGGGCCCGCTGCTGGAGCAGCAGGCGGCCCTGCTCGTCGAAGAGGAACACGGAGAAAGCCCGGTGCAGCAGGCCGGGCGCCTGATGGGCAGAGAGCTTCTCCGCCGTGCCGATCGTGTTCCCGGACTCGTCGACCAGTTCGAGCATGATCGGTTCTTGAGTACCGGTGCCGTGGGGCGCGCTGTTCGCGGCGGTGGCTGGTGTGGTCGGCATACCCATCCTTCGAATCGGACTCCGGCCTTCAGTCTGCCGTACAAGAGAGGCTTGTCCCCACTTCGGAGATCCGCGCATGTCTGCCCCCCGACGCGTGGTAAGCGGCGAGGGGCAGATCACACCCACCCGTCAGACGCCGAAGGGGGCCGGGTACGTGATCGTGCCGCGCGGGACCGGCACGGAGTCGTCGAGCACCAGCGCCGTCATCGCCTCGTCCGGAACCTCGAACGGCGCCCGGATCCCGAAGCGCGAGGCCGGCACGAACCCGAAGCGCGGGTAGTACGCGGGATGCCCCAGGACCAGCACGAGGGACTCCCCCCGCCCCCGGGCCGCCGCGAGCAGCGCCCGTACGAGCGCACTGCCCGCGCCCGAGCGCTGGACCGCCGGATCGGCGGCCACCGGGGCGAGGGCGAGCGCCGACGCCCCGTCGACGTGGCAGCGGGTGAGCAGCGCGTGCGCCGCGACGGGGCCGCCGGGCGCCTCGGCGACGTACGACAGGCCCGGCAGCCAGGCGTCGTCCGTGCGCAGTGCGTCCACGAGGTCCGCCTCCAGCGGAGTGTCGAACGCCGCCAGGTTGACGGCCCGCACGGCCGCCGCGTCGGCGGCGGTCTCCGGCCGTGCCCGCCAGGCACCGCCGGTCCCCGCGGACGCCGGCTGCAGGACGTAGCCGGTGTACCCGTACTCGTGCCCGTGCCGCTCCCGTACGGCGAGCTCCTCGCGTACGGCGGCCAGCGCGGCCGCGGCAGCGGGGTCCGGGGCCGTTCCACCGGGGGCCCCGGCTTCGGCCACCCGCGCGGCGAGCGGGCCGTAGTACTCGACCCAGTCGGAGTCCGGCAGCCGGTGCACGCCCAGGACCCGGTAGCCGGCCGCCTGTGCGGCCGCGATGTTGCGGGCCGTGGAGCGCAGCGGGTACGCGGCGTCCCAGAAGGCGCGGGCCCCGGCGGACGGCTCGTCGACCGTCCACTCGCACTCGGTCAGAACGAGCGTGCCGCCCGGGGCGAGCAGCGGCTTCCAGTCGGCCAGGGCCCGGTCGAAGCCGATGAGGTACGCCGAGCCCTCCGCCCACACGAGGTCGAAGGAGCCGTCCGCGCAGGGCAGGGCGCCGATGTCCGCCCGGACGGGCCGGACGCGGTCGCCGAGCCCGCGGGCCGCCGCGGCCGTGCGGAGCTCGTCGAGGAAGCCGTCGTACAGGTCGACGGCGGTCACCTCGGCCCCCTGGGCCCCCGCCTCGCCGGCGAGGACCAGGGCACTGCGGCCGGGACCGCAGCCCAGGTCCAGGGCGCGCGGCCGTGCCGGCAGCGGCCCGCACAGGGACAGCAGGTGCCGGGTGGTGGCGTCGGAGCCGGGAGCCTGCCGGGGCAGACCGCGGTGGAGGGTGAGGAACGCGTCGACGAAGGCGGCGCGGGAGAAGGCAGGAGCGGACGCAGAAGGAGCAGCGGGAGAAGCAGCAGCAGAAGAAGCGGAAGAAGCAGAAGAAGCAGAAGAAGTGGAACCGGAGTGGTCGGTCAAGGCGATCCCTTGGGAAGGGGCCCCGGCCGGCGGACCGGATCGCTGCGATCAGGCCCGGCCGGAAGCCCGGAGGAGGACGGGGACGTACCGGAGCTCGCTGCGCACGGCAGCGACCACTGCGACGGTCATCGACCCACCTCCTCTTTCCCGGCGCCCTCTGCGCCCTCGGCACCCCGGCGCCTCTGCGCCCGGCGTGACCTCGGCCACCCTAGCACCGGGGGGTTTGTCGGACCTCGGCGTGATCGCGGATGATGATCGCGCCGAACCGGGGCCGTATCGCCGCCGTTCCGCCCGCCGCCCGGCCGGCCGCCGCTCGATTTTCGGCTTATCGGGGGGCAAACGGGTGGTGAACCCCCGCTTCCATTCATCCGATAGCCTCTGCCGACGTGCCGCCGCCCCGTGCGGCCGCCCGCCCGCGTCCGCTGCAAGGAGTGAGTTCGTCTGTCGACCGTCATCCTCACCGGCCTGCCGGTCCCCGGATCACCGCTCACCGACGAGCTGCGCTCCCTCGGCTTCGACGTCCGCACCGCCGCCGGCCCCGACGAGACCGCCGCCGCGCTGGCCTCCGTACCCGCCGACCAGCGGGTGGCCGTCGTGGACAGCGCCTTCGTCGGCCACGTCCACGCCCTGCGGCTCGCGCTGACCGACCCGCGCTTCGACGCCTGCGCCGTGACCGGTGCCTTCGCTGTCCAGCCGGGCGCCCGCGCGGCCCTGGACCGGGCGGCCGCGGCCACGCCCGACGGCAGCGGCCCCTACGCGGACCGGCTGGCCGCCGCCGTCGAGGAGGCCGGGACCGCCGTCCAGCGCCCCGAGCTGGGCACCCTGGTCGCCGCCGTCCCCGTCACCGGTGCGCAGCGCGAGGCGGCCGTCGCCGCGGTCGCCGCCGTGGACGACGAGGCCGTACGCCTGCGGACCGCCGTGAAGTCCCGCGACGGGTTCTTCACCACCTTCTTCATCAGCCCGTACTCGCGCTACATCGCCCGCTGGTGCGCGCGCCGCGGCCTGACCCCGAACCAGGTCACCACCGCCTCCCTGCTCACCGCCCTGATAGCGGCCGGCTGCGCCGCCACCGGCGAGCGCTGGGGCTACGTCACCGCCGGCGTGCTGCTGCTGGTCTCCTTCGTCCTGGACTGCACCGACGGGCAGCTCGCCCGCTACTCCCTGCAGTACTCGACGATGGGCGCCTGGCTGGACGCCACCTTCGACCGGGCGAAGGAGTACTCCTTCTACGCGGGCCTCGCGCTCGGCGCGGCCCGTGGCGGCGACGACGTCTGGGCCCTCGCGCTCGGCTCGATGATCCTGATGACCTGCCGGCACGTCGTGGACTTCTCCTTCAACGAGGCCAACCACGACGCGACCGCAAACACGAGCCCGACGGCCGCCCTGTCCGACCGGCTCGACAGCGTCGGCTGGACGGTCTGGATCCGGCGGATGATCATCCTGCCGATCGGCGAGCGCTGGGCCATGATCGCGGTGCTCACCGCGACCACCAGCCCCCGAATCGTCTTCTACGCCCTGCTCATCGGCTGCGCCTTCGGCGCCCTCTACACCACCGCCGGCCGCGTGCTGCGCTCGCTGACCCGCAAGGCGAAGCGGACCGACCGCGCCGCCCAGGCACTGGCCGACCTCGCCGACTCGGGCCCGCTGGCATCGATCGGCACGGGGCTGGCCAAGGGGCGGCCCGTCGCCCCGCTGGCGATGGCCCTCATCGGCTCCGCCATGATCACCCTGGACGCCGCCGTGAGGCCGTTCGGCACCGCCTCGCTGATCGGGGCCGCGGTGTTCTACGTCATAGCCACCGGGGCGGCCGTCGCCCGCCCGCTCAAGGGCGCCCTGGACTGGCTCGTCCCGCCGCTGCTCCGGTTCGCCGAATACACCACCGTCCTGGTGCTCGCCGCCCAGGCGGACGTCCCCGGAGCCCTTCCCGCCGCATTCGGACTGGTCGCGGCGGTCGCCTACCATCACTACGACACGGTCTACCGCATCCGCGGTGGTTCCGGCGCGCCCCCGCGGTGGCTGGTGTGGACGATCGGCGGCCATGACGGCCGCGTCCTGCTGACCGTGGTCCTGGCCGCGGTCCTCGCCCGGGACGCGTTCCCCGTCGCGCTCACGGCCCTCGCCGTGTTCGTGGCACTCGTGGTGCTCGTGGAGAGCATCCGCTTCTGGGTTTCCTCCGGGGCACCCGCCGTACATGACGAAGGAGAACCAGCATGATCGGCCTTGTCCTCGCTGCCGGTGCCGGACGCCGCCTGCGTCCCTACACCGACACCCTGCCCAAGGCCCTCGTGCCCGTCGGCCCCGAAGGTGACGAGGAGAGCCTCACGGTCCTCGACCTGACCCTCGGCAACTTCGCCGCGGTCGGCCTCACCGAGGTCGCGATCGTCGTCGGCTACCGCAAGGAGGCCGTGTATGCGCGCCAGGCCGCGCTGGAGGCCAAGTACGGGCTGAAGATCACGCTGATCGACAACGACAAGGCCGAGGAGTGGAACAACGCCTACTCCCTGTGGTGCGCCCGTGAGGTCCTCAAGCAGGGTGTGATCCTCGCCAACGGCGACACCGTCCACCCGGTCTCCGTCGAGCAGACCCTGCTCGCCGCCCGCGGCAACGGCCAGAAGATCATCCTCGCCCTGGACACGGTCAAGAACCTGGCCGACGAGGAGATGAAGGTCGTGGTCGACGGCGCCAAGGGCGTGCAGAAGATCACCAAGCTCATGGAGCCGTCCGACGCCACCGGCGAGTACATCGGCGTCACCCTCATCGAGCCCGAGGCGGCCGAGGCCCTCGCCGAGGCCCTGAAGACCACGTTCGAGCGGGACCCGGACCTGTACTACGAGGACGGCTACCAGCAGCTCGTCAACGACGGCTTCGTGATCGACGTGGCCCCCATCGGCGACGTCAAGTGGGTCGAGATCGACAACCACGACGACCTCGCCAAGGGCCGGACGATCGCATGCCAGTACTGACGAGGCTCATCCCCTCCCCGGTCGTCGTCGACATCAGCCGCGGCGCCATGGACGACCTGGCCGGCCTCCTGGCCGACCAGCGGATCTCGGCGTCCGGCAAGCTCGCGATCGCGATCAGCGGCGGCTCCGGCCAGGTGCTGCGCGCCAGGCTGGAGCCCGTCCTGCCGCACGCCGACTGGTACCCGGTCGTCGACGGCACCATCGACTCCGCCGTCAAGCTGGCCGACGACATAAAGGGCCGCCGCTACGACGCCGTCGTGGGCCTGGGCGGCGGCAAGATCATCGACGTGGCGAAGTACGCCGCGGCGCGGGTCGGCCTGCCCATGGTGGCCGTCGCCACCAACCTCTCCCACGACGGCATCTGCTCGCCCGTCGCGACCCTCGACAACGACAACGGGCGCGGCTCCTACGGCGTGCCCACGCCGATCGCGATGGTCATCGACCTCGACGTGATCAAGGAGGCGCCGGTCCGGTTCGTCCGCGCCGGCATCGGCGACGCGCTGTCGAACATCTCCGCCATCGCCGACTGGGAGCTCTCGCACGAGATCAACGGCGAGACCGTCGACGGCCTGGCCGCCGCCATGGCCCGTACCGCCGGCGAGGCCGTGCTGCGCCACCCCGGGGGCTGCGGCGACGACGAGTTCCTCACCGTGCTGTCCGAGTCCCTCGTCCTCACCGGCATCGCCATGTCGATCAGCGGGGACACCCGCCCCGCCTCCGGCGCCTGCCACGAGATCAGCCACGCCTTCGACCTGCTCTACCCCGGGCGCTCCGCACTCCACGGCGAGCAGGTCGGCCTCGGCGCCGCCTTCGCCATGCACCTGCGCGGGGCCCACGAGCAGGCCGGGCTCTTCACCGAGGTGCTGCGCCGCCACGGCCTGCCGGTGCTGCCCGCCGAAATCGGCTTCAGCACGGACGAGTTCGTCGCGGCCGTCGAGTACGCCCCCCAGACCCGCCCGGGACGCTTCACGGTCCTGGAGCACCTCAATCTGTCCGCAGCCGAGATCAGGGACGCTTACGCCGACTATGCCAAGACCATCCGTAGCTGAACTCCGGCCCGTCGTCCACCCGGCGGGCGTCAAGGACCGGCGCAGTGGCGAGCACTGGGGCGGCCGCCTGTACATGCGCGAGATCTCCCTGCGCATCACCCGCTACCTGGTCACCACCAAGGTCACGCCGAACCAGCTGACCTACGTGATGACCCTCGCCGGTGTCCTGGCCGCCCCGGCCCTGCTGGTGCCGGGCATCTGGGGCGCCGTCCTCGGCGTGGTGGCGGTCCAGCTCTACCTGCTGCTCGACTGCGTCGACGGCGAGGTGGCCCGCTGGAAGAAGCAGTTCTCGCTGTCCGGCGTGTACCTGGACCGCGTCGGCGCCTACCTGTGCGACGCGGCGGTCCTCACCGGCCTCGGCCTGCGCGCCGCCGACCTGTGGGGCGGCGGCCGGATCGACTGGCTGTGGGCCTTCCTCGGCACCCTCGCCGCGCTCGGCGCCATCCTGATCAAGGCCGAGACCGACCTGGTCGGCGTCGCCCGCCACCAGGGCGGTCTCCCGCCGGTCAAGGAAGCCGCCGCCGAGCCCCGCTCGTCCGGCATGGCGCTCGCCCGCCGGGCCGCCGCCGCGCTGAAGTTCCACCGGCTGATCCTCGGCATCGAGGCCTCGCTGCTGATCCTCGTGCTGGCGGTCGCGGACCAGATCCGCGGCGACCTGTTCTTCACCCGGCTCGGCGTCGCCGTCCTCGCCGGCATCGCGCTGCTGCAGACCGTGCTGCATCTGGTGTCCGTCCTCGCCTCGAGCAGGCTGCGGTGACGGCCCCGCTGCGCGTCGGCGCGGTCGTCATCACCATGGGCAACCGCCCCGACGAGCTGAAGGCCCTGCTGCACTCGGTGGCCCGCCAGGACGGCGCCCCGGTCGAGACCGTCGTCGTGGGCCAGGGCGTCAAGGTCTCCGAGGCCGTGGACCTCCCGCCCGGCGTGCGCACCGTGGACCTCCCCGAGAACCTCGGCATCCCCGGCGGCCGCAACGTCGGCATCGAGGCCTTCGGCCCCGGCGGCAGCGACGTGGACGTCCTGCTCTTCCTCGACGACGACGGCCTGCTGGAGCGCACCGACACCGCCGAGCTGTGCCGGCAGGCCTTCACCGAGGACCCGGAGCTCGGCATCATCAGCTTCCGGATCGCCGACCCGGAGACCGGGCAGACCCAGCGCCGGCACGTGCCCCGGCTGCGCGCCTCGGACCCCATGCGCTCCTCCCGCGTGACCACCTTCCTCGGCGGCGCCAACGCCGTCCGCACCAGTGTGTTCGAGCAGGTCGGGGCGCTTCCCACCGAGTTCTTCTACGCGCACGAGGAGACCGACCTCGCCTGGCGGGCCCTCGACGCGGGGTGGCTGATCGACTACCGGGCGGACATGGTGCTGCTGCACCCGACGACCGCCCCCTCCCGGCACGCCGTCTACCACCGTATGGTGGCCCGTAACCGGGTGTGGCTCGCCCGCCGGAACCTGCCCGCCCCGCTGGTCCCGGTCTACGTGGGCGTCTGGCTGCTGCTGACGCTCCTGCGCAGACCCTCGGGACCGGCGCTGAAGGCCTGGTTCGGTGGCTTCAAGGAGGGTTGGACCACTCCTTGCGGCCCCCGGCGCCCGATGAAGTGGCGCACGGTCTGGCGGCTGACCCGGCTGGGCCGACCGCCTGTCATCTGACCCGTGGGCATCTGAGAACATGGCCGATCACGGGCCGTGCGCCCCCCGCCCGACGCCCGATGCCACCTACTGCCGCATCTTGAAGACGGAAAGTTTCAACTTGTGAGTGACACAACCCAGGATGGCGCCCTCGCCACGAGCAAGCCGCCGTCCGAAGACGCGGGCCTCACCCCCGCTGAGCTCGCCGGGAAGTACGGCCTGTCCGTCAGTGGTGCCCGGCCCACCCTGGCCGGATACGTGCGGCAGCTCTGGGACCGGCGCCACTTCATCATGGCGTTCTCCCGCGCCAAGCTCGTCGCGCAGTACAGCGAGGCCAAGCTCGGCCAGATCTGGCAGGTGGCCACGCCGCTGCTCAACGCGCTGGTGTACTACCTGATCTTCGGCCTGATCATGAACGCGGGCCGGGGCATGGAGAAGGGGGTCTACATCCCCTTCCTGGTGACGGGCATCTTCGTCTTCACCTTCACCCAGAGCTCGCTCATGGCCGGTGTCCGGGCCATCCCGGGCAACCTCGGCCTGGTCCGCGCCCTGCACTTCCCGCGCGCCTCCCTGCCGATCTCCTTCTCGATGCAGCAGCTCCAGCAGCTGCTGTACTCGATGATCGTCGTGGTGATCGTCACGGTGGCGTTCGGCAACTACCCGAAGCTGTCCTGGCTGCTGGTCATCCCGACCCTGGCGCTGCAGTTCGTCTTCAACACCGGCCTCGCGCTGATCTTCGGGCGGATGGGTTCGAAGACCCCCGACCTCGCGCAGCTGATGCCGTTCTTGACGCGTACCTGGATGTACGCCTCGGGCGTCATGTTCTCGATCAGCGGGGCGCTCGAGGAACGGCACGTGCCCGCGTGGGTCACGGACGTGCTGCAGTGGAACCCGGCGGCGATCTACATGGACCTGGTCCGGTACGCCATGATCGACGACTACGGCCGCAGCAACCTGCCGCCGCACGTCTGGGCCTTCGCCGTCGGCTGGGCCGTCGTGATCGGCTTCGGGGGATTCGTGTACTTCTGGAAGGCTGAGGAGCGTTACGGCCGTGGCTGAGAACAACCGGGGCCGGGTCCCCACCGTCATCGCCGACGGCGTGCACATCGTCTACCGCGTCAACACCGGCAGCTCCGGCAAGGGTAGCGCCACCGCCGCGCTGAGCAAGATAATGCGCCGGGGCAAGGGCGATGCGCCGGGCGTCCGCCGGGTCCACGCCGTGCGCGGCGTCTCCTTCACGGCGTACCGCGGCGAGGCCATCGGCCTCATCGGCTCCAACGGCTCCGGCAAGTCCACCCTGCTGCGGGCCATCGCCGGTCTGCTGCCCTGCGAGGAGGGCAAGGTCTACACCGACGGCCAGCCCTCGCTGCTGGGCGTCAACGCGGCCCTGATGAACGACCTGACCGGCGAGCGCAACGTCGTCCTCGGCGGGCTCGCCATGGGCATGAGCCGCGAGCAGATCAACGAGCGCTACCAGGACATCGTCGACTTCTCGGGCATCAACGAGAAGGGCGACTTCATCTCCCTGCCGATGCGCACGTACTCCTCCGGCATGGCGGCGCGCCTGCGCTTCTCCATCGCGGCGGCGAAGGACCACGACGTCCTGATGATCGACGAGGCGCTCGCCACCGGTGACCGCAAGTTCCAGGTGCGTTCCGAGGAGCGGATCCGCGAGCTGCGCCAGCACGCCGGCACCGTGTTCCTCGTGAGCCACAACAACAAGTCCATCCGCGACACCTGCAGCCGCGTCCTGTGGCTGGAGAAGGGCGAGCTGCTGATGGACGGGCCCACCGAGGAAGTCGTCTCGGCCTACGAGAAGGCGACCGGTCACTGAGCTGACCTTCCGCAGGCCCCCGTCGCCCCGGGCGACGGGGGCCTGCGCGTGCCCCGCGGACACGGGGGGCGTTTTATTCGCCCGGCATTCGGCCGACATTCGGTGGCGCAGTGAATACCCGCGCGGCTCCCGCGGCGTTGTACAGCGTAAGCTGGGGCGGTCCTGAATCGCGGCAAGAGGGGACGATTCCCCGCAGGTGAACGGCCTGGGGCCACCCGGGGGAAAGTCCGGCGGCGTGTCCGAAATAGGATGTATTGGGTCGGCAGTGTAGAACGGGAGATGTGACGGCAATGGCTACGGGAATTCTCCGGCCCCCAGGCATGACGGCCGTCACCGCGGGCGGCGGCCGGTGACCCTGACCCACCGCGCCCGTCCCCTGCCGCACCCGGCCCCCGATGCCCACACGCGCGCCACCCTCGGCAAGGCCCGGACGGAGAACTTCCCCGTCGCCCCCTCCTTCCTCCCGCGCGCCTGGCGCGAGGGCCTCATGGCGGTCTACGGGTACGCCCGCCTCGTCGACGACATCGGCGACGGCGACCTCGCCCCCGGCGGCCGCGACGCCGTACTCCTCGGCCTCGACCCCGCCGCCGCCGACGACCGGCTCGCGCTCCTCGACGCCTTCGAGGCCGACCTGCGGCGCGTCTTCGGCGGCACCGACGGCCCGCCGCGCCACCCCCTGCTGCTGGCCCTGCAGCCCGTGGTCCGCGACCACGGGCTGACCCCCGAGCCGTTCCTCGCGCTCATCGAGGCCAACCGGCAGGACCAGCGCACCACGCGCTACGCCACCTACGGGGAGCTGGCCGCCTACTGCGAGCTCTCCGCCAACCCGGTGGGCCGGCTCGTGCTCGCCCTCACCGGCACCGCCACCCCCGAGCGGATCCGCCGCTCCGACGCCGTCTGCACCGCCCTGCAGATCGTCGAACACGTCCAGGACGTCGCCGAGGACCTCGGCCGGGACCGGATCTACCTCCCCGCCGAGGACATGCGCCGCTTCCACGTCACCGAGGCCGACCTCAAGGCCGCCACCGCCGGAGCCTCCGTCCGCTCCCTCGTCGCGTACGAGGCCGGGCGCGCCCGGGACCTGCTCGACGACGGGCTCCCGCTCGTCGGCAGCGTGAGCGGCCGGCTCCGGCTGCTGCTCGCGGGCTTCGTCGGCGGCGGGCGCGCCGCCCTGCGGGCCGTCTCCGCCGCCGGGTTCGACGTCCTCCCCGGCGCGCCGGGGCCCACCAAGACCGGCCTGCTCCGCGAGGTGGCCGCCGTCCTGCGCACCGCGCCGAGAAAGAGGTGAGCCCGACCGTGGAGGGTTCCGCGCACACGACCGCTTCCGCGCCGGTCCTGGCGGCCTACAGCTACTGCGAGGCCGTCACCGGGGCCCAGGCGCGCAACTTCGCGTACGGCATCCGGCTGCTGCCCACCGACAAGCGGCAGGCCATGTCCGCGCTGTACGCCTTCTCCCGGCGCGTCGACGACATCGGCGACGGCACGCTCGCGCCCGACGCCAAGCTCTCCCGCCTGGAGGAGACCCGGTCCCTGCTCGGCCGGATCCGGGCCGGGGAGATCGAGGAGGACGACACCGACCCCGTCGCCGTCGCCCTCGCGCACGCCGCGCGCCGCTTCCCGATCCCGCTCGGCGGGCTCGACGAGCTCATCGACGGCGTCCTGATGGATGTCCGCGGCGAGACCTACGAGACCTGGGACGAGCTGAAGACGTACTGCCGCTGCGTGGCCGGAGCCATCGGCCGGCTCTCCCTCGGCGTCTTCGGCACCACCCCCGGCGCGGCCGACGCCGAGCGGGCGGGCGAGTACGCCGACACCCTCGGCCTCGCCCTGCAGCTCACCAACATCCTGCGCGACGTCCGCGAGGACGCCGGCAACGGCCGCACCTACCTGCCCGCCGAGGACCTGGCGAAGTTCGGCTGCGCCGAAGGCTTCCCGTCCGACGGACGGATGCCCGCCGGCGCCGACTTCGCCGGGCTCGTCCACCACGAAGTCCGCCGCGCCCGCGCCCTGTTCGCCGAGGGCTACCGGCTGCTGCCGATGCTCGACCGGCGCAGCGGCGCCTGCGTCGCGGCCATGGCGGGCATCTACCGGCGCCTGCTGGACCGCATCGAGCGCGAACCGGAGGCCGTGCTCCGCGGCCGCGTCTCGCTGCCCACCCACGAGAAGGCCTACGTCGCCGTGCGCGGCCTGTCCGGCCTCGACGCCCGCACCGTCTCCCGCCACACCACCCGAAGGCGGCCCTGATGCCCCTCACCCCCACCGCGCCGGCCGCTGCGCGGTCCGGCGCCCTCCGCCCGGCGGCCGCTGCGCCGGAGCGCGCCCGAGCCGGCCGGACCGCGGGCCCGGCGCCCCGCCGGGCTGCCGTGCGGGAGGAGGGCCGCGCCTTCGGCCCCGGGTCCGCCGCGCCGCGTGCGGCAGGCCGACGTACCGCTGCACCCGCGGCGGTCCGCGCCCGACGGGCAACCCCGGGCCCCGGGGCGGCGTCTGTGGCCGGGGAGCCCGGTCGCGTGCGGGCCTGCGGGGAGGGCGCATGAGCGGCAGTGGTGGCGAGCGGCGCGCCGTCGTCGTCGGCGGCGGACTCGCCGGGGTGACGGCGGCCCTCGAACTCGCCGACGCCGGGATGCGGGTCACCCTGCTCGAAGGCCGGCCGCGCCTCGGCGGGCTCGCGTTCTCCTTCAAGCGCGGCGAACTCACCGTCGACAACGGCCAGCACGTCTACCTGCGGTGCTGCACCGCGTACCGGTGGTTCCTGGACCGCATCGACGGCGCCGCCCTCGCCCCGCTGCAGGACCGCCTCGACGTACCCGTCCTCGACGTCGCCCACCCCCGCGGCCCGCGCCTCGGCCGGCTGCGCCGCAGCGCCCTGCCGGTCCCCCTGCACCTGGCCGGCTCCCTCGTCCGCTACCCGCACCTGACGCCCGCCGAGCGCGCCGGCGTCGGTCGCGCCGCCCTCGCCCTGCGCCGCCTCGACCCGGCCGACCCGGCCCTCGACGGCCTGGACTTCGCGACCTGGCTCGGCCGCTACGGCCAGAGCCCGCGCGCCATCGAGGCCCTGTGGGACCTCGTCGGCATCGCCACCCTCAACGCCACCGCCGAGCAGTCCTCGCTGGGCCTGGCCGCCATGGTCTTCAAGACCGGCCTGCTCTCCGAGAACGGCGCCGCCGACATCGGCTGGGCCCGCGTACCGCTCGGCGAGCTCCACGACACCCTCGCCCGCAAGGCGCTCGACGCCGCCGGCGTCCGTACCGAGCTGCGCACCCGGGTCACCTCGGTCACCCGGACCGAGGACGGCGCCGCCTGGCAGGTCGCCACCGAGGGCGAACGCCTCGACGCCGACGCCGTCGTCCTCGCCGTCCCGCAGCGCGAGGCCCACGGACTGCTCCCGCCCGGCGCCCTCGCCGACCCGGACAAGCTCCTCGACATCGGCACAGCGCCGATCCTCAACGTCCACGTCGTCTACGACCGCAAGGTGCTCCGGCAGCCCTTCTTCGCGGCGCTCGGCACCCCCGTCCAGTGGGTGTTCGACCGTACGGACTCCTCCGGCCTGACCGACGGCGGCCAGTACCTGGCGCTGTCCCAGTCGGTCGCCCACGACGACATCGACGAGCCGGTGTCCGTCCTGCGCGAGAAGTACCTGCCCGAACTCGGGCGGCTGCTGCCCGCCGCGCGCGGCGCGAAGGTCCGGGACTTCTTCGTCACCCGGGAGCGGACCGCCACGTTCGCCCCCACCCCCGGCGTCGGCCGGCTGCGCCCCGGGGCGCGGACCGACACGCCGGGCCTCTATCTCGCCGGTGCGTGGACCGCCACCGGTTGGCCCGCGACCATGGAGAGTGCCGTCCGGAGCGGACTGAGCGCAGCACACGCCGCGCTCGCCGCGATCGGCCGCCACCGCGCCCACCCCCTGCAGGAGGCGGCATGACGATCATCAGCACGACCGGCGCAGCAGCACGTACAGGAAACAGAGGAGAGCCAGTGAACCCGGGGAATCCGGCTGTCGAGAACACGGATGCCGGTAAGGGAGCGGCGGGGACGGGGACGGCGGACACGCTCGCCCTCCTGGAGCGCGGCCGCACGCTGTCGACTCCCGTGCTCCGCGAGGCGGTGGCCCGCCTCGCGGCGCCCATGGACACCGTCGCCGCCTATCACTTCGGCTGGATCGACGCCCAGGGCAACCCGACGGACGCCGACAGCGGCAAGGCCGTCCGCCCCGCTCTCGCGCTGCTGTCCGCGGAGGCCGCGGGCGCCCCGGCCGAGGTCGGCATCCCCGGCGCGGTCGCCGTCGAGCTCGTCCACAACTTCTCCCTGCTCCACGACGACCTGATGGACGGCGACGAGCAGCGCCGCCACCGCGACACGGTGTGGAAGGTCCACGGCCCGGCGCAGGCCATCCTGGTCGGCGACGCGCTGTTCGCCCTGGCCAACGAACTGCTCCTGGAACTCGGCACCGTCGAGGCCGGCCGCGCCACCCGCCGCCTGACCACCGCCACCCGCAAGCTGATCGACGGCCAGGCCCAGGACATCTCCTACGAGCACCGCGAGAGCGTCAGCGTCGAGGAGTGCCTGGAGATGGAGGGCAACAAGACCGGCGCCCTGCTCGCCTGCGCGATCTCCATCGGAGCCGTCCTCGGCGGCGCGGACGACCGCACCGCCGACAAGCTGGAGGAGTACGGCTACCACCTGGGCCTCGCCTTCCAGGCCGTCGACGACCTGCTCGGCATCTGGGGCGACCCGGAGTCCACCGGCAAGCAGACCTGGAGCGACCTGCGCCAGCGCAAGAAGTCCCTGCCGGTCGTCGCCGCGCTCGCCGCGGGCGGACCCGCCGCCGAGGAACTCGGCGAGCTGCTCGCCGCCGACGCCAAGAGCAACGACTTCGAGAACTTCTCGGAGGAGGAGTTCGCGGCCCGCGCCGCGCTGATCGAGGCGGCCGGCGGCCGCGCGTGGACCGCCGAGGAGGCGCGCCGCCAGCACGCCATCGCCATCGCCGCCCTCGACGACGTCGACATGCCGCACAAGGTGCGCCAACAGCTCGTCGCCCTGGCCGACTTCGTCGTCGTACGCAAGAAGTGATCGCCACCTTCGTCACCCGGGTACGGATATGACGCGCGAGTCGCCGGCCGGCGCCGCAGGCTAAGCGGCGCCGGGCCCGGGCGCAACCCCCCACCGCCCAGCGCCCCAGCGACCGAGAGGGGGGCCCAGAAAGCGACCCCCCCCCGCGCC
>NZ_JBEZVK010000068.1:0-35586 GCF_040636955.1 Streptomyces sp. NPDC032472 | reverse complement strand
CTCGCCGTGGCGCCGCCGGCCGCCGCTGCGCACCTCCCAGGCGTCGTCCCCGCGCCCCTGCCCCCGCAGAGCCGGCTGGCCCTGGTGACCGTGCCGCCCTCGCTCGGCGCGCTCCTCGGGATGCGCGGCGGGGAGCGCACCCTGGTGCACCACCGCCGCGACCGCGGCCCGGCGGGCCAGACCCTGCAGCACGCCGTCACGTACCTCTGCCCCAGGGTCGCCGCCCGGACCCCCGAGCTGGCCGGCTACCTCGACCGCGCGGGCGCCCGCGACGAAGACCTCGGCCCGCTGCACCGCTGGCTCGACCGCGCCGCCGAGCAGGGCCGCGTCGCCGAGACGCTGACCATGACCCGCAGCAGCCACCCCCCGGCCGCGGCCGGCGCCTGCGGGCTGACCGTACGGCGCACGCTGCACGACCACTCCGGCCGGCTGCTCGCCGTCACCGACCTCGCCTTCCCCACCTGGGACCGGCTCACCTTCCACCGGGACCGCGCCGTCAGCGGATTCCGGATCAGCTGACGCACGGGCGCCGGGCCCCCACAGGCCCCGGCGCCCCTGCGCGCGGGTACGCGGACGCGTGTGTCTACACCCTTCCGCTTACATCCGGCGAATCTTGACGTACCAGCTGAAAACCACCAGGATCTACGGCAGTCAAGGTCCCGCGCCGCAAGCCGACCAGCCCAAGGAGCGAACCCCATGCCCGCCCCTGCCCCGTCCTCCGCTTTCCAAACCGCCACGGTCGTGCCGTGCCCCCGCCGCCGCCCCGTGGCCGCCCGGATCGCGGACCTGCCCCGGATCACGGAACCGAGGGAGGTGGCCCCTGCGGATGCCAGGGAGTTGTCGCGGGTCTTCTTCCGGCGGCTGCGCGAACTGCCCGAGGACAGCCCGGAGCACCGCTACGTCCGCAACGCACTCGTCGAGATGAACTCCTCGCTCGTGCAGTACGCCGTCCGCCGCTTCCGCGGCCGCGGCGAGGGCGGTGACATCGAGGACCTCGTCCAGGTCGGCACCATCGGGCTGATCAAGGCGATCAACCGCTTCGACCCGGCCCGCGCGACCGAGTTCGCCACGCTCGCGATGCCGTACATCACCGGCGAGATCAAGCGCCACTTCCGCGACACCACCTGGGCCGTCCGCGTGCCCCGGCGGCTGCAGGAGCTGCGCATCGACATCGCGAAGGCGAAGGAGGAGCTGACCACCGCGCTCGACCGCTCGCCCACGGTCGCCGACCTCGCCGCCCACCTGGAGCTGTCGGAGGAGGAGGTCATCGAGGGTCTCGTCGCCGCCAACGGCCACACCAGCGGCTCCCTCGACGCCCCGCACGGCGCACACACCGAACACAGTGGCGAAGCCGTGGAAGGGCCCACCCTCGCCGACGTCATGGGGGCCGAGGAGCCGGCCCTGGAGCGCGTCGAGGACATCCAGACGCTGGCGCCGCTGCTGGAACAGCTCAGCGACCGCGAACGCCGCATGCTGCAGATGCGGTTCGGCGAGGAACTGACCCAGGCCCAGATCGCCGCCGCCCTCGGCATCTCGCAGATGCAGGTCTCGCGCCTGCTCTCCCGCGTCCTGGCCCACTTGCGCGCCTCGATGCTGGAGGACCCGGAGCCCGACGCGGGGACCGCGGCCGGGGGCTGAGGCGGCGCCCCGGACCGCGGTCCGGGGCTGCGGCGGTCGGGGTCAGGGGCAGGTCTCCTCGAACTTGACCACGTGGAATGCCACGGGTTGGCCCGTCAGCGGTGTGCCCGTCGGCGGGTTCTGCGTGCAAACCCGCCAGTTCGATTCCTGGAGCACCATCCGGTCCTGCAGGGCGTCCTTGACTGTGATGCTCGTGTTGCCGGGCAGGGCCTGGCGGGCGACCTTCATGCTCTTGCCGATGAAGTTCGGCATGGTCCCGCCCGCGGGCGCCGACGGCGGCGCCGACTCCTTGGCCGGGCATTCCTCCTCCAGCTTCACCGCGCCGAGGTCGATCTTCGTCGTGGTGTCGACGCCGCCGCCCGGCCCGGGCGTCTGCGAGCACACCTTCCAGCCCCGGTCGAGAACCTGCGCGCGGCCGCGCCCGAGCGCGTCATGGGAGGTGAGGGAGAAGAACCCGGCCGCCTGCGCGGCGTCCTGTGCGGCCTGCAGGCCCATGCCGACGAGGTTCGGCAGAGCGGCCTGCTTGGCGCCGCCGGGCTTTCCCGCCGCCGAGCCCGTCGACGACGCGGAGGTGGCGGGCTTGGGATCGCCCGCGGCGGGTGCCGGACCGCAGGCGGCGAGGGAGAGCGTGGCCACGGCTGCCAGGGAGAAGGCGGTGATGTGGTGGGTGCGCATCGGGCCATGCTCGGGCCGGCCGGTTGGGCGTGCACACGGTGTGACGGAGTTGTGACCTTCGGCAGCCGCCGACGCGTTTCAAACCGGGCGTCCGCGACCGGGCCGAGGCCGTGATCGCGGCGTACGAGTCGGGCCTCGTGGTCGCCGCCCGGACCGTCCGCCCCTGACGCTGACCAGCCGAAACCCCGATGATCGGCCCGTGCGCCAGGGGCCGGTCCGTGGCAGAGTGCCAGCACCACCACTGCCGCCCCAGGGAGCCCCCATGCGTGACCCGCACCCCAGGCCGCCGCTCGCGGCCGCCCCGGAGTGCCCGCCGCAGCCGCAGCCGGGCCCGCTGCCGCGCTGCCCCGTGTGCGCCGACGCCCCGGAGCGGATCTCCTGGCGCCAGCAGCCGGGCCGGCCCGTCCGCCTGGTCTTCGAACCGTGCGGCCACCGGCACACCTCCCCGGCCGCGCCGGTCCTGGCCGTCACCCCGCCGCGGCAGCCGTAATCACCGCAGGCCTTGTAAGGGCACCCGCTTCGAGCGGAGCAGTCCGTCTCGGTCCATCCCCTCCCGATGCTCAAAGCTGCTTGGTTACAGCCGATTTCGAGCAGCTTCCTTCAACTGATCTCCCTAGGCCGCTATGTTGCCAGGCGCATGCCAAAGCGGTGTGTCCGTTTTCCGGACCGCACGAGGAGCTGCCCATGAGACTGATCCCCATCCGCTGGAGTCCGCTCAGGCGGCAGCGCACCGTCCTGGCCGCGCTGCTCGCCGGTGCCCTGGCCGTGGCCGGGCTGTCCGCCGCCGGGCCCATGGCCGTCAGGGCCGCCGCGGCCCCGTCCGGCGCCACCGCGGGCGACGCCACCGGGCTGACCCGGTCCGGGAACACCTTCACCGTCACCACGACCAGCGGCGCCAAGGCCCGCGTGGTGGTCGCCCGCGCCGACATCTTCCGGATCTGGCTCTCGCCCGACGGCTCCTTCACCAACGACCCGGCCGGCGCCGACCTGGCCGCCACGACCGACTTCGGCCCCGTCGGCGCCGCCTCCGCCGACGCGGGCGCCTACTACCGGATCACCACCGGAGCCCTGACCATCCGCGTCAACAAGGCCCCGCTGAAGTTCTCCGTCTACCGGGCCGACAACGCCACCCTCGTCTGGCAGGAGAGCAAACCCACCTCCTGGACCGGCACCCAGACCACCCAGTACCTCACCCGCGGCGCCGACGAGCAGTTCTACGGCACCGGCCTGCGGCTCGGCGCCTGGGCGCTGCGCGGCCTGACCGTCCCGGTGGCCGTGGACAACAAGTGGCGCGAGAACGACAACGCCAGCCCGGCCCCCTTCTACATGTCCACCAACGGCTACGGCGTCATGCGCAACACCTGGGCCAAGGGCAGCTACGCATTCAACGCCCCCGCCACCCTCACCCACGACGAGAAGCGCTTCGACGCCTGGTACTTCACCGGCACCTCCCTCAAATCCGTCCTCGACGCCTACACCGACGTCAGCGGCAAGCCGTTCCTCGCCCCGATGTGGGGCCTGGAACTGGGCAACGCCGACTGCTTCAACGCCTCCAACCCCGCCTACCAGGGCGACCACGACCGGCTGCGCCACCAGACCACCCCCGACGTGGTCGGCTACGCCTCCGACGCCCGCGCCAACGACATGCCCTCGGGCTGGTTCCTGCCCAACGACGGCTACGGCTGCGGCTACACCGCACCCCTGAAGTCGACGGTGGACGCGCTCAAGGCGAAGGGCTTCCAGACCGGCCTGTGGACCTCCACCGGCCTCGGATCGATCGCGGACGAAGTCGGCACGGCCGGCACCCGCGGCGTGAAGACCGACGTGGCCTGGATCGGCGGCGGCTACAAGACCGCCTTCACCGGCGTGCAGCAGGCCGTGGACGGCATCGAGAAGAACTCCGACGCCCGCCGGTTCGTGTGGACGGTCGACGGCTGGGCCGGCACCCAGCGCAACGCCGTCGTCTGGACCGGCGACACCTACGGCACCTGGGACGACATGCGCTGGCACGTCCCGGCCGTCACCGGCGCCGGCCTGTCCGCCCTCAACTACGCCTCCGGCGACATCGACGGCATCTTCGGCGGCAGCCCGCAGACGTACGTCCGCGACCTGCAGTGGAAGGCCTTCACCCCGGTCTTCATGACCATGTCCGGGTGGGGCGCGACCAATCCGTCCGCCGGCTACCAGGACAAGCAGCCCTGGCGGTTCGCCGAACCGTACCTGTCCATCAACCGCAAGTACCTCCAGCTGAAGATGCGGCTGATGCCGTACCTGTACACGATGAGCCGCACCGCCCACGAGACCGGCGTGCCCAGCACCCGCGCCCTGGTCCTGGAGTACCCGGACGACCCGGTGGCCCGCGGCAACCTCACCAGCGGCCAGTTCATGGCCGGCGACTCCTTCCTCGTCGCCCCCGTCGTCTCCGACACCGCCGTCCGCGACGGCATCTACCTGCCCGCCGGGACCTGGACGGACTACTGGACCGGCAAGACGTACGCCGGACCGGGCTGGCTGAACGGGTACAAAGCGCCGCTCGACACGCTCCCCCTCTTCGTCAAGGGCGGGGCGATCGTGCCGATGTGGCCGCAGATGAACCACACGGGCGAGAAGCCGGTCTCCACGCTCACCTACGACATCCACCCGCGCGGCGCCTCCTCCTTCAGCCTGTACGAGGACGACGGCATCACCCGCGCCCACGAATCCGGCGCGTACGCCCGCCAGCAGGTCGACGTCACGGCCCCGGCAGCCGGCTCCGGCAACGTCACCGTCAACGTCGGCGCCCCCACCGGCAGCTACACCGGCAAACCGGCCTCGCGCGGCTACGAGTTCACCCTCCACGTGGCCACCGCCCCCGGCCTCGTCACGGCCGGCGACGGCGCCGCGCTCACCCGCCACACCTCCAAGGCCGCCTACGACGGGGCCGCGACCGGCTGGTACTTCGACGCCGCCGACCGCGGCGGCATCCTGTGGGTCAAGTCCGGGCAGCAGGCGGGCGCGTACGGCTTCACCGCCACCGGCACCTCCGTCCCGGCCGCCGACCCGATCCCCGCGGCGTCCGCTCCCCTCCCGCAGTCCGGCTGGACCCTGGTCTCGGCCGACAGCCAGGAGACCGCCGCAGAGAACGGCGCGGCCGCCAACGCCTTCGACGGCAACCCGGCCACCCACTGGCACACCGCCTGGTCCGGCGGGACCGCGGCCCCGCTCCCGCACGAGATCCGGATCGACCTCGGGGCCCGGTACGCGGTCGAAGGCCTCGGCCACCTGCCGCGCCAGGACGGCGGCGTCAACGGCCGGATCGGCGCCTACGAGGTGTACGTGTCCGACTCCGCCGCCGACTGGGGGCCGCCGGTGGCGACCGGCACCTTCGCCGACACCGCCGCCGCCACTTCCGTGCCGCTGACTGCGAAGACCGGCCGCTACCTGCGGCTGAGAGCGCTGACCGAGGCCGGTGGCCGCGGCCCGTGGACCAGCCTCGCCGAGATCACCCTCACCGGCCGACCCGCCGCCGTCGCACCGCCGTCACCACCGGCCGGCACCACCCGCTGACCCCGCCCGGGGCTCAGGAACCGCCGAGCACGGCCCGGCAGTCCTGCCGGGCCGGCTCGCTCAGCAGCTCCCGCCACCCGCCGAACAAGGAGAGCAGGTCCGGGCCGTAGGCCGCCCGGAACGCGGGGTCGCGGCGGGCGAGGTCCAGTTCGTTCGCCGCGGTCAGCTCGGCGAAATCCCGCCGCGACCGGCGGTCGGGGGAGTGGACGCGGCCGGTGAACCGGTCGCGGAACCCCGCCTCGTCGTCGGCCAGGACCCGCTGGGAGACCGCGCGGTCGCAACTCGCGTACAGATACACGATCCCCTCCGCCTCGCCGCCGATGGCCTGCGCCAACTCGGCCCGCCGCGACAGGGGAAGCAGGGCCGTGGCGAAACCGTCGGTGCCGTAGAAGGCGTGGCACAGCCCCGCCAGACACAGCTCGGGCCGTGCGCCCCAGGCCCCGAGCACGGCCCGTACGCGCTGCAGATGGGCGAGAAGGCTGCCGCCCGGGTGCGCGATGCCCTCGGCGCCGAGCTCGCGCAGCAGGGCAAGGGCGGCCGACTCACGCAGGTCGGAGGGGAGTTCGTGCGGCTGCTGGTCCATGGAGGTTCCCTCGTCGGGGGCGGGCAAGGAGGTGAGCGGGTCGGCACCCGTCCCCGCCGACGCCCGGGGTCCGGACCACGGCGCTGACGGGGACGGGTTGCCGCCCTGGGACCCGCATTGATCGTTGTCCACCCGGAAACCCAAGTCAATCCTCTGATTTCCTATCAACACCCAAGCTGTAGCTTGGGTTCATGACTCTCGACGACCTCCGCGTCTTCGTGGCCGTCTGCCGGGCGGGCAGCCTCAGCGCCGTCGCCCGCGACCTCGGCTGCACCCAGTCCGCCGTCAGCCAGCACGTCCGCCGGCTGGAGAAGCAGACCGGCACCGGCCTGCTGGAGCGCCACGCCCGCGGCGTCGTCCCCACCGAGGCCGGCCGCATCCTGCAGGCGGCCGCAGCCGACGGCATCGCCGGGCTCGACGGGGCGCTGCGCCGCCTCGACGAGCTCGTGCGCGGGGACACCGGCTCCGTGCGCATCACCACCGGGGCGACGACCGTACGGCACTTCATGTCCGAGGCGGTCGTGGACTTCCGCCGCCGCCACCCCGGCGTCAGCCTGGAGTTCCAGACCGAGAACTCCAGCCGCAGCTGCTTCGACGCCCTCGCCGCCGACGACCTGGACCTCGCCTGGATCACCATCGGCCGTCCCGTGCGCGGCATCGAGCAGCGCCCCGTCATGGAGCTGCCCTGGGTGCTCGCCGTCGGCGCCGACGACCCCCTCGCCGCCCGGCACCGCATCGACCCCGCCGACCTGGCCGGCATCCGCCACATCCGGCTCCCGGAGAACTCCGCCTCACGCGCCCACCTCGACGCCGCCTTCGCCGAGGCCGGCATCAGGATCCGCTCCGACACCAGCGTGGCCGACTGGGACACCGCCCTGCTCCTGGCCGAACTGGGCCTGGGCCACGCCGTCGTGCCCGCCCTGCCCGGCTGGCAGGTACCCGGAACCGGCGGCCCGCTGCGCCTCGTCCCGATCCCCGCCCTGCCGCCCCTGGCGGTCGGCTGGGCCGTCCGCCGCTGGGCCGCCCTCGCGCCGCTGGCGAGGGTCTTCGCCGACGAGGTCGCCCGCAGCTGTACGGCGCGCGCCGCGCGGCAGGGCTGAGGCCGCGAGCAGCCCCGCCGCGGCCAGGGCGGCCGGCCCGAGCAGGGCCCCCGCCGAGCTGCCCGCCCCCGCGGCCACGGCGATGCCGAGCGTCGGCCCCACGTTCATCGCGGTCTGCTTGAGCCCGCCGACCACCCCCGCGCAGCCGGGCGGGGCGTCCCCGACCACCGTCCCGGTCGCGGTCACCATGACGGCGGCGAAGCCCGCGCCGAGCACCGCGAACGCCGCCGTCACCCACGGCCCGGACCAGGCCTGGAGTCCCGCCACGCCGGCCACGACCAGGACGGTTCCGCCGAGCGCGGTCCGCCGCGGCCCGTGGCGCCGCAGCAGCCGCCCGGCCACCGGAGCGCCCGCCACCATGCAGACCGTCAGCGGCAGCACGAGCAGGCCGGTGGCCAGCGGGTCGAGCCCCCGCCGCTCCTGGAGCAGGAACGTCCCCGTGAACAGCGCCCCGAACATGCCCCCGGACACGCACAGCAGCAATGCCATCGACGCCGAGACGGGCACGGACCGCGCCACCGCGGCCGGTACGAGGGGCGCCGCAGAGCGCCCTTCGCTCCGTACGAACAGCACCGCGAGGCCGGCGGCCGCGGCGAGCCCGAGCACGGTCCGCACCGAGGTCCAGCCGTGGGCCGGTACACCGGCCAGCGCGTGGACGAGGACGGCCAGGGCCGCTGCGAGGAGCGCCGCCCCGGCGAGCTCCGGTCGCGGGCCGCCGGCCCCGCCACCCGCGCTCCGGTCGGCGGCCGGCACCCGTACGGCGAGGGCGAGCACGGCGATGGCCACGGCGATCGGCACGTTGAGCACGAACACCGAACGCCAGCCCGCCCGCGCGACCAGCAGCCCGCCGAGCAGCGGCCCGGCCGCCGCGGCCGCCCCGATGGCGCTGGTCCGCACGGCGACCGCCCCGGCCAGCCGGTCGGCCGGGTACGCGAGCCGCAGCAGCGCCAGCGTCGCCGGCTGGAGCAGGGCGCCGAAGACCCCCTGCGCGGCCCGCAGGGCGATCACCCAGCCGATCCCCGGCGCGAGCGCGATCCCCGCCGAGGCAGCGGCGAAGCCGAGGACACCGGTGACGAGCAGCCGGGTGTGCCCGTACCGGTCGCCCAGGCGCCCGGCGATGACGAGGAACGCGGCCACGCACAGCAGGTAGGCGGTGCTGGTCCACTGCACCTGCGCCACGTCCGCCCCGAGGCTCCGGGCCAGACGGGGCTGCGCCACGCTCAGCACCGTGCCGTCGAGGGCGACGAGCATGGCGCCGCCGACGCTGACGAGGAGGACGATCCGGTGCCTCACGCGTCCGCCACCCGTCCGAGGTGGGCGTCGAGCACCGCATCGACGATCCGCCCGACGAGCTCCTGACGGCCGTCGCCGAGCACCAGCGGCAGACTGCCCCACGCCCAGAGCTGGGCCGTGCCGTGCAGCCCGGCCCACAGCGCCGCGGCGGTGACCTCGGCGTCGCCGTCCTCGTCCCCGTCCTCGCGGCAGTGCGACACCAGGGACACCAGCATCCGGAACAGCGGCTGCGTGGAGGCGCGCAGCTGCGGCTGCCCGGTGTCCGGCCGGCCGGTGCTGTCCAGCAGGTCGTGGCGGAACATCAGCTCGAACATGCCGCGGTGCTCCAGCGCGTAGCCCAGGTAGGCGTCGGCGAGGGCCCGCACCTGCTCCCGCGGCGACCCCGCGCCGGTCCCCGCGTTCGCGGTCGCGGCCGCGAACCGGCCGGCGAGGTCAGCGAAGCCGCGGTGGGCGATCGCCGAGAGCAGGGCGTGGTGGGTGGGGAACCAGCGGCGGGGCGCGCCGTGGGAGACCCCGGCCCGGCGGGCGATCTCGCGCAGCCCGAGGGCGCCGGTCCCCTCCGTCAGCACGAGCTCCACGCCGACGTCGATCAGCCGCTCCCGGAGCGGGATTCCATGATCCATGGACACTGTCTACCAGGCGGGCGTAGACAGTGTCTACTCGCGGGTGCGGGCTCATCCGGCCGAAAGCCGGTGCGAAGGGGATGATGGAGAACGGGCCCGGATAGGACCGGCCAGGAGGAGGGAGAGCGGCCATGGTGGTGCACGAGAGCGGCGGTCCGTCGGCGCGCGAGCTGGAGGAGGGCAGGCTGCTCAAGGAGCTGGAGGCCATCCACCGCACCCGCCACGAGACCCTGCTGCACGGGTCGGACGATGCCCTGGTCACCCACACGCAGCGGATGAACGAGCTGGAGCACGAGTACGTGCGCCGGCACCCGCAGCGCGCCCAGACGGCGGGCCGCACCCGCACCGGCGCCCGCGCCCGCACCGGCTCGGACCAGGACAAGCCCGACGGCACCTGACCCGTACGGCCAGGCGGGACAGCCCGCCCGGCCCGCCCGGCCGCTCGGGCCGGGACCACCGCCCGGCCCGCCCGTCCGGATCCTTCAGTCCGGCCTGACCGGGTCGCCGCCGAGGACGGCCGGCGGGGCTGCGGGCGCCGGGCCCAGCGTGGTCGTCCCCGGGGCCGCGCGGTGCCCCAGCCCGGTCCGGTACGCGTCGAGCGCCGCCTCCGTCCGGCCGGTGCGCCGCAGCAGGTCCCCCAGCAAGCGGCACAGGTCCGCCAGATCGCCGCTGGCCCCGCTGCGCTCCAGCAGCGCCAGCGCCTGCCGGTAGTGCCGCTCGGCCGCCCCGGTCTCCCCGCGCTCCTGCGCCATCAGCCCCAGCAGCCGGTGCGCGCCGCCCGCGTGCACGGCCCCGCGGCTGTCGCCCAGCTCCAGCACCCCCGCCAGCAGCTCCGCCGCCTCTGCACCCCGGCCCAGCCGCCGCAGCACGTCCGCGAGCTCGACCTCCACCTGCGCCGTGTACAGGGCGGCGCGCCGGGCCGCCAGCATGTCCCGGGCCGTGCGCAACTCGGCCTCGGCCGCGGCGAGATCGCCGTTCTGCGCCTGTACGTAGCCCCGCATCCAGTGGCAGTGCGCCAGATCGGTCCGCAGCCGCAGCTGCCGGTAGACCGCCTGGGCCTTGGCCAGTGAGGCGTCGGCATCGGCCGGGCGCCCCGCGGCGAGGAAGGTCCGCGCGACCTGCCGGTGCATCCCCGCCACCAGGGCCGGGTCGTCGACCTGCGGCGCCAGCGCCAGGGCCAGTTCGGCGGCGTGGGCGGCGCGGGCATGGGCGCCCATGTCGATGTACGGCCCGATCACCGCGGCATAGAGCAGCACCAGGGCCTCGGGATCGGCGAGCCCGCTCGCGTTCAGCTCGTCGATGGCCGTTTCCAGCAGGTAGCAGGCGTAGCGCAGCTCCCCGGCGAGCAGATGGGCGACGGCGCGGCCGCGCACGGGCCGGGCCCGCCGGGGCAGGGGCTCGCCGGCCAGCAGCCGCTCGGCCTCCTCGAAGTGGGCGATGGCGGAGCCGAGTTCGCCGGCCTCCAGCGCACAGTCGCCGAGCCCGAGCAGTGCCTCCGCCTGCTCGGGCTCCAGGCCCAGCCCGCGCGCGTCGGACAGCAGTCGGCGGTAGTGGCCGGCGGCCTCGGCGGCGTCCCCGGTGGCCAGCGTCTGCTGGGCGTCGGTGAGTGCGAGCCGCAGCTCGGTGGCCAGGTGTGCGGGGCGCCCGGTGGCGAGCTCCTCGTACGAGACGCCCAGTCGCCCGGCCAGGAAGCGCAGCGCGGTCTCGGAGGGGCGGACCTTGCCCGCCTCCAGGGTCGAGACGTAGGCGGGGGTGTACGAGGGCTCGGCCAACGCCCGCTGCGTCAGCCCGCGTTCGGCGCGGATGCGGGCAACCCTGCGGCCGATCTCGGCCGGTTCGTCCATGCAGACCCCCTGGTGGTTCCAACGGCCCAGTATTCAGGGGCGGCAGCCCATTGCGCACGCCCCGGGCGGCCCCTACGTTAAGCAGCCGGTTCAATCTGCTTATCCGACTGCTTAACTTCCTTTCCCGGGGGATGACTTCATGGATTCAGCCGTCCGCACCGCCCTGCGCGCGGCCCTCGCCGCGACCGGCGCGACCGCCCTGCTGCTGGCCGCCGGCCCCGTCGGAGCCGCTGCCGCGCCGGCGCCCGTACCCGCACCGGCCGCGTCGTCGCCGGCAGCGGGTACCGCATCCGGTACCGCAGGCGGGCCACTCGTCGAGATACCCGGCCCGCAGGACGGTGCCATCGCCGGATCCGGCCACACCCGGGTCCGCGCCGCCGGCGGCCGGGCCAAGACCGGCGCCCGCCTGTCGGAGGCGGAGCGCACCGCCGACGGCCAGGTCACCAAGCTCGTCGACAACGGCCCGACCGCGGACCGGCTCGACATCGTCGTCGTCGGAGACGGCTACACCGCCGCCGAGCTGGACCGCTTCCACGCCGACGCCAAGGCCAAATGGGCCGAGATCGCCGCCGTCGAGCCCTACTCCACGTACCGCGGCCTGTTCAACGTCTGGACCGTCGACGCCGTCTCCCACGACTCCGGTGTCACCGGCGATCCGGCCCGCGACACCGTCCGCGACACCGCGCTCGGCTCGTACTTCTGGTGCGAGGACATCGAGCGGCTGCTCTGCATCGACCAGCCGAAGGTCGACGCGTACGTGGCGAAGGCCCCGGCCGCCGACCTCGTCCTGGTCCTGGCCAACAGCACCAAGTACGGCGGCGCCGGCTACAACGAGAAGAGCCCCACCCTCGGCTACGAGGGCATCTCCACCGCCTCCGCAGGCAACGCCAAGTCCGGCCAGGTAGCCATCCACGAGACCGGCCACTCCCTCGGCAAGCTCGCCGACGAGTACTTCTACCCCGACACCCCGGGCTACGAGAAGTACGAGGGCCCCGAGCCCGGCGAGTCCAACAGCTCCACGCTGACCGCCGACCGGATGGCCGCCGGTCGTACCAAGTGGTACCGCTGGCTCGGCGCCCCGTCACCCGACGGAGGCACCGTCGGCGCGTACGAGGGCGGCGGCTACTACGTCACCGGCCTCTACCGGCCCACCGACAACTCGATCATGCGCGTGCTCGGCAAGCCCTTCAACCTGCCCGGAGCCGAGGCGATGATCGCCGGCTTCTACCAGCACGCCCGGCCCGCCACCGCCCTCACCCCGACCACCCGCACCCTGCGCCTGCCGCACACCGCGAAGGTGTCCGTGCCCCGGCTCGCCGCCCCGGACGGGCGCCAGTTGGACGTCCGCTGGTACCTCGACGGCCGCGAGCTGAAGCGGTTCGCCGGCCGGACCGAGGTCGCCGTGGCCGAGCTGTGGCTGCTCGACCTGCGCACCCACAAGCTCTCGGTGGCCGTCGAGGACCGCACCGACGCGGTCCGCGACCCGCAGATCGCCCGCACCCTGCGCTCCACCGTCGACTGGAACGTCCGGCTCTAGCGGGTACGCGGTGAGCGGCGCGGCCGGGGTCAGACCCCGGCCGCGTACCTCCAGAACGCCCGCATCGCCTCGGGCGGCGGGGTCGGGCCGGCCAGCTCCACCTGCGTGAGCAGGATGGCCGCGGTGCCGGTGGACGGGGTGATGTGGGCCGCCGTCCCGGTGCCGCCGATCCAGCCGTAGCGCCCCGGCACGTTCCACGGAGCGCGGACCTCCACGTCCACCGAGCCGCCGAACCCCCAGCCCTGCCCCTCGAGGAACAGCTCGGCCCCGGCGCGCTGGTCGGGCGTCAGCCAGTCCGTGGCCATCCGCTGCACCGACTCCTCCGCCAGCAGCCGGCCCCGCTCGCCCTCCAGGGCGCCCCCGGCCAGCAGCATCCGCTGGAAGGCGTACAGATCGTCGACCGTCGAGACCAGCCCCCCGGCCCCGGAGGGGAAGGCGGGCGGAACGCTCCACTGCCCGTCGGGCGCGTCCACCAGCCCCAGCCCCGTACCCCCGGCGCCGGAGGCGGCCCGGTAGCACCAGGTGAACCGCCCCAGATCGGCGGCCGGCACCGAGAACCCGGTGTCGGCCATGCCCAGCGGCTCGAAGATCCGCTCCTCGAGGAACACGGGCAGCGGGCTCCCCGACACCCGGGCGATCAGCACGCCCAGGATGTCCGAGCACGTGTTGTACAGCCAGGCCTCGCCCGGCTGGTGGAGCAGCGGAATGCGCGACAGCGCCTTCATCCACGCATCCGGCGCCGGGACCTGCTGCGGCTGCGGCGGCCCCTGCTTCAACTCGGCGAACAGCAGGGCGACCGCGGGGAGGGTGAAGTCGTCGGGAAACCCGATCCCCGCCCGGAAGGTGAGCAGGTCGGCCACGGTGATCGGGCGGATCGCGGGCACCACGTCGTCGACCGGGCCGGCCGGCGTGCGCACCACCACCGGCGAGGCGAGCTCGGGCAGCCACGGCCCGACCGGGTCGGTCAGCGCGAACCGGCCCTCCTCGGCCAGCATCATCACCGCCGCGGCGATGACCGGCTTGGTCAGCGAGGCGATCCGGAAGATCGAGTCCCGGACCATCGGCGCGGACCCTCCGGTATCGGCCGATCCGACGGCCTCCACCTCCACCCGCCCGCCGCGGGCCACCAGGCCCACCGCCCCGGGCAGCGCCCCGCTGTCCACGAACGGCTCCAGGACCTCACGCAGACCGGTCATCACCACCGCCTCCTTCCGCCGTCGGTTTTCCGCCGCGAGTGCGTCAGATGCCGGGCCCGCGGCCCGGATCCGTCCGAAATCCCCTGGCCAGGGCCCGTGCCGCATCCTAGGGTTCCCTCCATGACGATCACGGGTACCCACGCCATCGACCGAGCCGTTTCCCTCACCGTGCAGGCCCTGCGCGCCGCAGCACACCTCGACTGGTCGGTGCCCGCGGCCGGCCTGGAGTGGAGCTGTCACGAGACGGCCGTGCACGTGGTGAACGACTTCATCGTCTACGGCGCCCGGATCACCGAGCGGATCGCCGACGGGTCCACCCCGATCGAGCGCTACACCGCCCCCGGCGCCGCGCCCTCCGTCGTGGTCGACGCCATCGAGGCCGCCGGCCGCAAGCTGACCGCCGCCGTCTCCGCGGCCGACCCGGACGACCGGGCCTGGCACCCGTACGGCACGTCCGACGCCGACGGCTTCGCCGCGATGGGCGTCGTGGAGACCCTGCTGCACACCCACGACATCCTCGAAGGCCTCGGCGTACAGGACTTCGAGCCCGAACCGGAGCTGTGCGAGCACGCCCTGGACCGGCTCTTCCCGCACGTCCCGCGGGGCGCCGCCCCCTGGACGGCCCTGCTGTGGGCCACGGGCCGCGCCGACCTCGCGGACCTGCCCCGCCAGACCGTCTGGCGCTGGTACGCCGACCCCGTCCCGGCCGGCGACCGCGTCGTGCTCTGCGCGATCTCCCCCGAGCTCGGCGCCGACCTGGCCGCCGGCGGCACCGGCGGCTTCGCGTGGTCCGAGGACGGGCCCTTCGACGGCACCCGGGCCGCCTCCGGCATGACGGCCAAGGCGTACGAGGAGGGCACGTACCGCCCGGGGTGGGGCCCGTACGCCGTCGTCCGCACGCACGACCGCCGCGCCATCGGCGGGATCGGCTTCCACGGCGCCCCCGACGCCGACGGGCAGGCGGAGGTCGGCTACGACCTCGTTCCGTCGGCCCGGGGCAACGGCTACGCCACCGAGGCGCTGCGCGGCCTGACGGCCTGGGCCTTCGGACAGCCCGGCCTGACCGCACTGCGCGCCTCGGTGGACGAGGGCAACGATCCCTCCCACGCGGTGCTGCGCCGGGCGGGCTTCGAGCGCACCGGAGCCGGCGACGGCGCGGTCCGGTACGCCCTGCGTTCCGGCTCGGTGGATCAGTAGCCCGGTGGCTCAGTAGCCGCAGTTGGTGACCCACTTGTGGGAGGAGATCCGGTCGTTCCACTCCCACGGGATGTTGCCGGCCGAGCCGTTCGGGGCACAGGTGGAGGCGCCGCCGTAGTTGATGTCCTCGTAGACGCGGACGTCCCCGAGGGAGCCGGCGTAGCCGTTGTTCCACCAGGACGAGGCCTTGTCGTTCATGTTGAACGTGCCGCTGGACCCGCAGGTGCGCCAGTCGGCGTCGTTGCCGCTCCAGCCGCAGGCAGCGCCGCCGCGGTTGGTGTGCTCCCAGACCCAGTAGTTGCCGTCCGCGGCCACGCCGGAGGCGTCGGCCGTGGCGGCGCCCGCCGTGGTCGCGGTCGCGGGGACGGCCAGCAGCGCGGCGGTGAGCGTGCCGACGGCGAGCAGGGTGCGGAACTTACGCATGGGACCCTCCAGAGGTCTCGTTCCCGGTTGGGGTTGCGGTTGGGGTTCGGGTTTCGGTTTGGGTTGGGGTTGCGGTTTGGGTTGGGGTTGCGGTGACGCGCCGCGCCCTCGGCAGCGCGCCGGTCTGGAGCCGCCACCTCAGCGCGAGGTCCTCCCGGTGCTGCGCACGCAGGTCCTCGCCGTAGGTGTGGTCCAGGGACTGGGAGACCCGGGCCAGCGGGGTGCCGGTCGCACAGGTCGCTTCGACGACGGCCAACTCGGCCTCGGCCGCGTCCGCCTCGGCCGGCGGCAGGTCCGCGCGGTAGCCGGCCGCGGCCTGCCGGGAGGCGTCCGGGGTGGCGTAGGGCCGACCCGACGCCGCCATGCAGCCGGCCCACTGGGCGACCGCGTCCGCGTACCGCGGGTCCTCGCGCACGCGCGCCTCGCGCACCGGCCGCAGGTTCATGGTGACGACCTTGACGCGGAACCAGGCCGCCAGATCGCCGTAGAGCGTCCGCTGCGCCTGCGCGGTGCAGCCCTGCGTGGACGCGGTGATCGTCATCCCGGTGGGCGCCTTCACCGACAGCCCGTCGGGGGAGGGGCCCATCAGCGCGGTACGGGCCGCCGCGCGCCGGGCCGCCGGGAGCTGCCGGAAGTACCGCTGGTTGGGGTCGTCCTGCCGGGCCTGCGCCGCACGGCGCTCCTCGCGGCCGCCGTAGCCGTGGGCCCGGGCCCAGGTCACGTCGTCCACCGCGTACGGGAAGGAGCGCGCCCCCTCGTCCTGCGGGTCCGGGGCCTCCGTGACGGCGTACGAGAATCCCCGCTCGCCCATGCAGCGGCTGATCAGTACCTCCTCGGCCCGCGCCAGCAACCGCCGCTCGGCGGCGCTCGGTTCGCGGGCGGGACCCGCCTCCCCGGGCCGGGCCGGGCCGCAGCCCGCCAGAGCCAGTACGGCTGCGGCCGCGGCCAGGGCCGCACGGTGCCGGTGCCTGCGTGGGTGCCGTTCCACGGCCGGACTCCCTCCTGTCGTGCCTCGCCCTGCCGAGGACAGGTCTAGCGGGGATCCGTTGTTCGGCGTCGGGGCGGCCGGGCCGAACAAACAACTGCCGAACAATCCCTTGCGGGGGGCACGAAACGGAGCGGGCGGGGAAGGGACACGGCATGGCCCGCAAGGAACGCCCGCTGGACGGTGACGACGGAACGCTGCTGCGGTTCGCCGCGGAGCTGCGCCGCCTGCGCCACGAGGCCGGCTCCCCGACCTACCGCCGGCTGGCGGCCCGCGCCCACTACTCGGTGGCGACCCTGTCCGAGGCGGCGGCCGGCCGCAGACTGCCGAGCCTGGACGTGACGCTGTCCTACGTCCGCGCCTGCGGCGGCGACACGGACCGGTGGGAGCGCCGCTGGCACGCCGCCGCGGCCGAACTCGCCGCCGCAGCACCCGCCGCCGCCGAACCGGAAGGCGCCCCGGCGGTGGACACGGACCCGGCCCGGCAGGACGGCGGCGCCGAGGGCGTCGTCCCGTACGTGGGCCTGTCGGCGTTCCGGCCACAGGACGCGGACCGGTTCTTCGGCCGGGAGCGGCTGGTCGAGGACCTCCTCGCCGCCCTCGCGCGACACCGCGTCGTGGCCCTCGTCGGGGCCTCCGGAGCCGGCAAGTCCTCCCTCCTGCACGCGGGCCTGCTGCCCCGCCTGGCCGCGGACACGGAGGTCCACGTCCTCACCCCGGGCCCACACCCCCTGGCCCGACTCGGCCAGGCCCTCACCCCACGGCCCGAGCGGCCCGGCCCCGCACCGACCGACTCCGAGCCCGAGCGGGGGTCGGAGCCGGGGGCCTGGCCCGAGGGCGGGCACGCGCCCGCCGCGTCCGGGGGCGGGGGACGGGAGGTCGTGTTGGTCTTCGACCAGTTCGAAGAGGTGTTCACCGTGTGTGCCGATGACGCCGAGCGGGAGCGGTTCATCGCCGCGCTCGTCGAGGTGGGCCGGCGGGCCGGGTCCCTGTGCCGGGTCGTGCTCGGTGTGCGCGCCGACTTCTACGCCCACTGCACCCGCCACGCCCCGCTCGTACCCGTCCTGCGCGACGCACAGGTCGTCGTCGGGCCCATGACCGCGGCCGAGCTGCGCCGCGCAGTCGTCGAGCCGGCCCGGCGGGCCGGCCTCACCGTCGAAGGCGCGCTCCAGGCCACGCTCGTGGCCCACGCGCACGGCCGGGTCGGCGCCCTGCCCCTGCTCTCGCACGCCCTCCTCGAGACCTGGCGCCGCCGCCGCGGCGCCGCCCTGACCCTCGACGGCTTCCGCGCCGCGGGCGGGTTCGAGGGCGCGCTCGCCCAGTCCGCCGAGGCCCTGTACGCCTCCCTCACCGGCCGCCAGCGCCTCCTGGCCCAGCAGATCTTCGTCCACCTCATCGCCCTCGGCGAGGGCACGGAGGACACCAAACGGCCCGTCGCCCGCGAGGAGCTGGACCGGGACGCCGATACCGCCACCGTCCTGGCCCGCGCCGCACGGCTGCGCCTGCTCACCCTCGACGACGGCCGCGTCGAGCTCACCCACGAGGCGCTCATCCGCGCCTGGCCCCGACTGCGCGGCTGGCTGACCGACGACCGCGAACGCCTGCGGCTGCACCGCCGCCTCACCGACGCAGCCCACGCGTGGGAGCGCCTCGGCCGGGACCCCGGGGCCCTCTACCGCGGGCCGCGCCTCGCCCTGGCCCGCGACCTCGCCGCGACCCGGCCCGCCGGACTCACCGCCGCCGAACGGGCCTTCCTGGACGCGAGCGCGGCGGCCGAGGCCGCGGCCGACAGCTCGGCCCGGCGCCGCGCCCGCCGCCTGGGCTACCTCGTCGCCCTGCTCGCCGCCCTCGTGGCGGCGGCGGGGGCCGCCACCGCCAGCGCCGTCCGCTCCGGGGCCGAGGTCACCCGGCAGCGCAACGACGCCGTCGCGCAGAACCTCGCCGACAGCGTGGGCGGGCTCACCGACACCGAGCCCGGGCTGGCCGTCCAGCTGAGCCTGACCGCGTACCGCCTCTCGCCCACCGCCAAGACCCGCGACAGCCTGCTCAGCACGCTGATGACCGCGGCCCCCGCCCACACCAAGGAGGTCCTCGCCCTCGCCTACCGCCCCGACGGCCGGCAGCTGGTGACCGGGAGCGGGGACCACACCGCCCGGCTGTGGCGGATGAACGGCACCGACCGCCCCGTCGAAGAGGCCGTCCTCGCCGGGCACGGCGACGACGTCCGCACGGTGGCCTACCGGCCCGACGGCCGCCTGCTCGCCACCGGTTCGGCCGACGGCACCGTCCGGCTGTGGGACGTGGCGGACCCGGCCCGCCCGGCCGTCCTCGCCTCGCTGACCGGGCAGAGCGGCGACGTACGCGCCCTCGCCTACAGCCCGGACGGCCGTACGCTCGCCACCTCCGGCACCGACGGCAGCGTCGGCCTGTGGGACGTCACCGACACCGCCCGCCCCGCGCTCCTCGCGCGGCTCGCCGGCCACCGCGACGCCGTCCGCGCCGTCGTCTTCAGCCCGGACGGCCGTACGCTCGCCAGCGCGGGCGAGGACGCCACCGTCCGGCTCACCGAGGTGGCGGACCCGCGCCGGCCGGGCGCCTCGACCGTCCTGGAGGGCCACGACACCGCCGTGTTCTCGGTGGCCTTCAGCCCGGACGGCACCGTCCTTGCCTCCGCGGGCGGCGGACGCAACCCCGTGCGGCTGTGGAGCACCGCCGACCCGCGGCGGCCCGCCCTGCTGGCCACCCTCACCGGCCACACCGACGTCGTCGGCTCCGTCGCCTTCGCTCCCGACGGACGCAGCCTCGCCAGCGCGAGCGACGACCGCACGGTCCGCCTGTGGAACGTGGCCCGCCCCGCCCACCCGGGGCTGCTGGCCACGCTCAGCGGGCACACCACCGCCGTCAGCTCGGTCGCGTTCAGCCCCGACGGCGCGGTCCTCGCCTCCGGCGGCTTCGACACGACGGTCCGGCTGTCGGGGACCGACCTGGCCCGCACCATCGCGGGGGCGTGCGCGCACACCGGACCGCGCATCACCCGCGCCCAGTGGTCCGCCCACCTGCCGTACGTCCCGTACTCCCCACCATGCACCGGCCTGGAACACCGATGACGCCCCACCCGGCCACGGCTGCACCCGCCGGCCCGCCTGTCGGCCCTCCGCCCGCGCCTGCCTGCCTGCGGCTGCGCCGGGCCCGGCGCCTTCATCGGGCCGACCCGTGCCCGGTTTCGCCGCATTGCCCCCGCCGCCGGCGCTAGCCTCGGGGGCGGACGCCGATGCCGCCCGACACCGCCCCGTACCGGCTCGAAAGGCAGGTTCCCCATGGCGAGTTCCGCACCCGGACCCCGGCCCCCGCACGCGCAGTCCCCGGTTCCCGTGATCGACCTCGGGCCGTGGCGGTCCGGCGGTCCCGCCGCGCGGCAGCGGATCGCCGCGACGGTCGACGAGGCCCTCCAGGCCGCCGGGTTCCTGCTGGTCACCGGGCACGGGGTGGACCCCCGGCTGGCCGCGCGGATCCGCGCCGCGGCCCGCGCCTTCTTCCGGCTGCCCGCCAAGGTGAAGGAGCCGTACGCGGTCGCCGTCGGCGGCCGCGGCTGGCTCGGCCCCGGCGCCGAGGCCAACAGCTACGCCGAGGGCACCGCCTCGCCGCCCGACCTGAAGGAGTCGTGGTCCTGCGCGGCCGAGCGGCCCACCGGCGACCCCGCGGTCGACGCCGAGTGGTTCCGCCCGAACGCCTGGCCGGCCGAGGTGCCCGAACTGCGGCCGCTGGCGGAGGATTACCTCGCCCGGATGCAGGCCCTGTCCGACGAACTGCTGGAGCTCCTCGCCGCCGCACTCGGCCTGGCCCCGGACCACTTCACCCGCCACACCGGCCACCCCACCTGGGGCTTCAACCTCAACTGGTACCCGGGCACCGAGGTCGTCGGACCGCCCCTGCCCGGCCAGTTCCGCATCGGCCCGCACACCGACTTCGGCACGGTCACCGTGCTCGACCGCGAGCCGGGCGCGGGCGGGCTCCAGATCCACACCGACGCCGGCGGCTGGCAGGACGCCCCGTACGACCCGGCCGCGCTCACCGTGAACATCGGCGACCTGCTGGCCCGCTGGACGGGGGACCGCTGGCGGGCCGGCCGCCACCGGGTGCTGCCGCCGCCTGCGGACACGCCCACCGAGGAGCTCGTCTCGCTCGTCTACTTCTACGAATGCGACCCGCACACCCGCGTGGAGTCCCTGCCGGCGCCGATCGGGCGCGTGGCGCACGCGCCGGTCGACTCGCACACGTACCTGCGGGCGAAACTGGACGCGATCAGCGTCTCCTGACACCCGGTGGGCTCCGCCGGACGGGGTATCGCCCGTCCGGCCTCCGTCCCCCGACGGAGGCGGGAAACCCTCCTGCGGTCGGAGTCCCTCTCCTCCTGCAAGAGGACGATCAACCTCCTGACCAGCGCATAGGTTCGCTCCCATGAACCGACCGACACGCCTGCGCACCGCCATCACCGCAGCCGCCTTAGGCGCCGCCCTCCTCCTCCCGCTGATGCCGGCCGCCGCCGGAACGGCAGCGGCAGCCGAAGCCCCGGCCGCACCCGCCGCCACCGCCACTGCCCCCACCGGGGTGGTCCTGCCCCAGCTGCCGCGCCCCACGGGCCGGTTCGCAGTCGGCGAGGAGACCCTCCACCTGGTGGACCACAGCCGCACCGACCCCTGGGCCGGCTCCGGCCCGCGCGAGCTGATGGTGACCATGCGCTACCCGGCCCAGCGCGGCACCGGCGGCCCCGTGCGCCCGTACCTCACCGAGGAGGAGGCCCGCCTGCTGCTCGTCTCCCGGGGCCTCGACCAGCAGGTGGACTACCGGAGCCTGGCCGGCACGAAGGCGTTCGCCCGTTCCGGCGCCCGCCCCGTCGCCGGCCGCTACCCCCTCGTCGTGCTGTCCCCCGGCTTCACGGTCCCACGGGCCACCCTCACCTCGCTGGCCGAGGAGCTGGCCTCCCGCGGCTACGTGGTCGCCGCCGTGGACCACGCGTACGAGGCCAGCGCCACCGCCTTCCCCGGCGGGCGCGTCCTGACCTGCCTGGCCTGCGACAAGGCCAAGGAGCTCAAGGACTACAAGGCCGTGTCGGACAACCGGGCCCGCGACGTGTCCTTCCTCCTGGACCAGCTCACCGGACACCGTCCGGCCTGGCGCAACGCCGGCCTGATCGACAAGAAGAAGATCGCCATGGCGGGCCACTCCATCGGCGGCTCCACCGCCGCCGCCGTGATGGCCACCGACCCGCGCGTCCGCGCCGGGATCGACATGGACGGCGGGCTGTTCTCGCCCGTGCCCGACGGCGGACTCGGCGGCCGCCCGTTCATGCTGCTCGGCGGTGCCGACACCGTGCCCGGCGGGACGGGCACGGACTGGCCGAACTGGGACGACAACTGGGCCCGGCTCGACGGCTGGAAGCGGTGGATCACCTTCGCCGACTCCCACCACTTCACCTTCACCGACTGGCCCGCCATCAGCGACCAGGTCGGGCTGCCCCGGATGACGCCGCTGCCCGGCGACCGCTCCCTGGAGCTGACCCGCCGCTACGTGGGCGCCTTCTTCGACCTGCACCTCAAGGGAGCGGCCCAGCCGGTGCTGGACGGCCCGGCCGGCGACGCGCCGGAGGTCCGCTTCCACGCCCCCGCCCGCTGACCCGCAGGCCCCGATTACCGCGGTCGGCCCCCGTTCGGCAGGATGGGGGCATGACCGAGATCCGCACCCCCCGCCTCCTCCTGCGCCGCTGGGACGACGACGACCTCGTCCCCCTGGCGGAGATCAACGCCGACCCGGAGGTGATGCGCTGGATCGGCGACGGCTCCACCCTCGACCTGGACCGGACCGCCGAGGAGATCGAGCGCTGGGAGGAGGAGTGGGACGAGGAGGGCTTCGGGCTCTTCGCCGTCGAGCTGCTGGCCTCGGGGGAGCTGATCGGCGCGGTCGGGCTGTCCGTGCCCGAGGACCTGCCGGAGGTCATGCCCGCGGTGGACATCCGCTGGCGGCTCGGCCGCCAGTACTGGGGCCAGGGCTACGCCTCCGAGGCCGCGCAGGCCACGTTGGAGTTCGCCCTCCAGGACCGCGGCCTGGACCGGGTCATCGCGGTCCACCGGGCGGGCAACGAGGACTCCGAGAACGTGATCCGCAAGCTCGGCATGGTCCACGAGCGGGACACCGAGCACCCCGAGCACGGCCACCTGCTCCAGATCCACAGCATCGACCTGACCGAGTACGAGGCCTGAGCCGGGCGCGCGACGGAGCTGCAGGACCGGGAGGAACCGGGACCGGAACCGGGACCGGGACCGGGCGTCGGCTGGGCCTGCGGCCCGGCTACGTCCCCGGCCCCGCCGGCGCCTCGGCCGCACCCCCCGCCCGTACCGCGGCGAGCACCGCCGCGTGCACCGCGGCCGGCGCCCCGCCGTGCGCGACGGGGCTGCCGGTCAGCGTGTACCACTCCTCCACGTCGGTGTACTGGACGTCGATCCGGGCCAGGCCGCCCGCCACCGCCGTCGTGCGCACGGTCAGCGGGCCGGTGATGACGCCGACCTCGTCGGTCATGGCCCCGCCCGGCCCGGCGAGCACCCGGTCCTGCCACTGCTGTCGCCCGGTCATGCCGCGCAGGTGTCCAGCATCGTCGTCAGCATCCTCTTCTCCGCTTCCGTGACGGTCAGTGCGTACGTGGACTTCACCGTCGTCCAGGCCCGCCCGTACTGGCACCAGCTCGACTTGTCCGGCGGCTGCCACAGGTCCGGGCTCTGGTCGCCCTTCGAGCGGTTCGTGGCCGCGGTGACCGCCAGCAGCTGCGGGTGCGCCAGGTCGTTGGCGAACGCCTTGCGCTGCGCGGCGTCCCAGGCGGACGCGCCCGAGCGCCAGCCCTCCGCGAGCGGCACGATGTGGTCGATGTCCATCTTCGAGGCGTCCCTGACGACCACCCCGTCGTACAGGCTCCGCCACGTGCCCGACACCGCCCGGCACTCGGCGTCCCGTGCCACGTCCTTGCCGTCGCGTTCGAGGACCACCTCGCGGGTGTCGCACTGGTTGCCCTGCTCCGCCCAGTGCGTGAACCTGGCGCGGCTGTAGCCCGCCATCGTGCCCGGGGGAGCCACCTTCAGTCCGGCCAGCTGGCTCCGGGCGACCTCCACCCCCACCATGCCCGGCAGGACGTCCCCACCGCCCGGCCCGGCGCCACCGGCGGGCGCGGGGCCGGTCGGTGACGCCGCTGCGGACGGGCCCGGTGAGGCCGACGCCGGTGCGGAGGACGACGGCGGAGCCGACGCCTTCGGATCCGCAGTCTTCATTCCGCTTCCCGAGCAGCCGGCCGCAGCCAGCAGCACCGAGACCGCCAGTACCACGCCCCGCACTCGTATCTGACGTCCCATGACCCCGCCCCGAGTCGATTCCGCTCCGGCTCCTGTCCCGCGAAGCCTACCCAGAACCGGACATTCAACCGCCGCTGCACGCGCGGGCGCTGCGGCGGACGCCACCGACGGCGGGCCCGGCAGCGGGCGTTGTCAGTGGCTCTCGCTAGTCTCCGGGCATACCGCAGCTCAGGGGGGCTTTTCCGCCCTGTCCGAGGCTGCGCGGATTCGGATCGGGCAGGCGGAGAGGCACGCGACGATGGCTTGGCTGGCAGCGGGCGAGGGGTACGAGATCGCCCTGGTGGACGGAAAGGTGGCGGCGCGGTCCGCCACCGGGCGCAGTGCGGGACGGCAGTTGAAGACCCTGCCCAAGGCGCTGCGCGACCACCCCGAGGTGGACCGGCTGCGCCGGCTCGCGGAATGGCTCGACCGGCACGAGGCGGCGTGCATCGCCCAGGTGGACACCTGGATGGTGTCCTCGCTGCCCGTGCCCACCGCACTCCTGGCCCGGGTCTGGCCGGACGAGGCCTGGCGCAGCGCCCTGCGCGACCTCGCCGTGGTCGGCGACGACCCGGAC
The DNA here is from genome assembly GCF_040636955.1 of Streptomyces sp. NPDC032472. Classification (NCBI taxonomy): domain Bacteria; kingdom Bacillati; phylum Actinomycetota; class Actinomycetes; order Kitasatosporales; family Streptomycetaceae; genus Streptomyces; species Streptomyces sp. NPDC032472. The sequence continues at coordinate 10,996 of NZ_JBEZVK010000068.1, read as the reverse complement.
GAGGTGGGCTTCCTGCGCGACGCCACGGCCACCGGCGAGCTGAAGGTGGTCAACCTCGACGGCGAGACCGTACGGCTCTCCCCGCGCACGGTGACCCTGCCGCACCCGGTGCTGCTGCCGGACCTGGACGACGTACGGGACTTCGCCGCCGAACTCGGCATCGTGCAGCGCGTCGAGCAGATCCACCGGGCCACGTGGCTCAAGCCCGAGGCCACCGCTGCCAAGGCGACCGAGGTGCGCGACTACGCGGGGGGCTCCTTCCCCAACCGCTTCGCCCTGGCCGCCCGGGCCACCGGTCTCGGCTACCGGGTCTCCGGGGGCTATGCCACCTGCCCCGTCCGCGACTCCGGCCGCGGCACCGAGGCGGCGGTCTGGATCGGCGAGCCGTACTACGACGACACGACCACGACCGGCGCCCTGAGCTGGCACGACGAGCACGGCAGGGCGGTGCCCCTCGCCGAGGTCGGACCGGTGGCCTGGTCCGAGGGAATGCGCATGGCCGCGGCGCTCCACGCCGGCCGCACCATCGAAGAGGGCAAGGACGCGTGATGACCAGCACCACGACCAGCACCAACACCACCACGACCGTCACGACCGTCACGACCGCCACGACCGACGACTCGGCCGCCGAGGCCGGGCTCCTGCTCAAGGCCGGCGCCGTACTGCCCGTCGGCACCGACGGCGCGGGCCCCTCCGCGGTCGACCTGACCGCGCGCACCTACCGCCACCCCGCGCTGCCCGACGACCGCGTCGTCGTCCGGCTGGCCGCGGCCGAGCTCGGCCCGGCCGAGGACCTGGCCGCCGGGTTCCTCGGCCTCGTCCTCGACGAGGGCGAGCCGCCCGTCGTCGGCCTCGGCCAGCGCCAGGCCCTCGGCTTCCCGGAATGGGTGCTCGTCCACCACCCCGAGGACGGCCACCACGCCCTCGCGGTCGTCCCCGAGCTCGACCGGGCCGCCCACCAGGCCAGGACCAAGCCCAAGGCCGCCCTCGACGCCGTCCACGAGCTGGCCGGCCGGCTCGCCGCCGCGGTTCCGCACTTCCTGCCCGTCTTCTACGAGCAGGCCGCCCGCCTCTTCCTCGCCGTCGAGAACACCACGTACGCCGCCCAGCTGTTCGGCCGCGCCCGCAGCAGCGAGGCCCAGCACGGCCTCGCCGTCGACGAGGACCGCCTCGACGCCGTCTTCCTCGAATTCGCGCTGGTCGGCGCCCTCCCGGTGAAGGTCCTCACCGGCTACGCCAAGGAACTCTCCGCCCGCGTCAGCCCCGACGAGGCCTACACCCGCTTCCGCCGCCTGTGCGTGCGCCGCACCGCCGGCGGGCTGCCGCCCTCAGCGCAGGCCGCGACGGAACTGCGCCGCCTCGCCCGCGCCGCCGGCCTCACCGGCAGCGAGGCCGAGCAGGACTACCTCGCCGAACTCCTGCCCCTGCCGGCCACGCTGCGCGCCGCGTACGGCTGGTGGAAGGCCCACCGCACCGCGCTGATCGCCCTGGCGCGCCGGGAGCCGGCCGTCCGCGGCACCCTCCTCGAACTGATGCCGCCCGGCGGCGGCGACGGCGAACTGTCCGACCTGTGGCTGGACGTCCTGGAGCAGTCCGGCACCACCGCCGGACTCGTCGACGCCGGCCTGCCCGCCGAGCAGCGGTGCGCCGACGGCACGGCCGGCTGGCTGGAGCGCTACCACAGCGCCCGCCACAGCGGCTGGGGCCAGCGGTTCACCCCGCCCGCCCTGCTCGACCTCGTCGCCCGAGCCGCCGAACAGCTGCGCACCGAACTCGCCGCGCCCGGCCGCACCGGGGGCCTGCGCATCGGCGGCGAGGACGTGAACCTGCTCGACCTGCTGCTCTCCCTCGGCGTCCCGGTCGCCGACCCCGACGAGGACCCGGCCACGTCCCCGCACCGTCGGCCGCAGCTGAACCTGGCCTCGTGGGCCCGCTCCGAGGAGGCGGCCCGGCGCGACCTCCTCGCCATCGCGGCCGACCAGCGGTTCCGGCCCGCCTTCCGGCGCGCCGCCTACTCCTTCGGCGACGCCGGCTCCGGGGCGGACGTGATGCGCGCCCTCGCCGCCTCGCCCGGCGGCCGCCCGATGCTCACGGAATGGATGCAGGAGGTCGCCCGCAACTCCACCACCGCCGGCCTGCCCGCCCTCCCCGCCGCCATCCAGCGGCTGACCTGGCTGCCCGCCGAGGCACTCGAACTCGCCCGCGACGAGGTCGCCGCAGCGGCCGCCGCCGACCTCGGCGAGATCCTCGCCCGGACCCTGCGCGCAGGCCTCTTCGAGGAGTTCGCCTGGCCCGCGTTCGAGGAGGCCCTCGTCGAGCTCGCGGACCGCAAGGCCCTGAGCCGCGGGAACCTGACCGTCGTCGAGGCCTGGCCGTACCTCATCGTCGCCAACCCCCTGCAGGTCCGCGTCATCGACGCCGACTCCACCGTCCTCACCCACGACCTGCGGGCGCCGGCCGGCGGCTCGCGCGGGTACGGATTCCACTACGTCGACGGCGCCCTGCTGGTCTTCTGGACCTCCTGGCCCTCCGGCGACACGCAGGGCTACTGGCACACCGCGCCGCACCACGTCTTCTCGCTCGGCGCCGACCGCACCTCCTGGCAGCTGCGCTCCAACCACATCAGCCTGCCCCTGCCCGGGGGCGGCCGCGCCACCGGCGGCGGCGTCCTGCACGCGGGGGACACCGTGCTCCCCGCCGAGCAGGCCCTGCTGTCCGACGGCACCTCGTACTGGGTCTGGCAGCGCCGCGAGGAGGACCAGGACGCCGGCTGGCGCGAGTACGCCCCCGCCGACGGCGCGCGCGGCCGGCACTCCCAGCCGGCCTTCCTCGCCGACGCGCTGCGCGCCCACCCCTCGAACGCATACCTCTCCGCCCACTCCTCCTGGCTGAGGCCCGCCCCCGCCGTGGACGGCTCGGCCCTCGGCACGCCCGTCGACGGGCTCCTCGGCTGGCGCGTCGTACGCCTCCCCGGCGAGGGCTGGCACGGCTGTGACGCCGCCGGACGCAGCGTCCGCACGCCGGAGGGCGGCGAGATGCCCGTCGCGGCCCTCTCCTTCCCCGGTGACGACCGGCCCCGCGGGCTGAGCCAGCGCTGGCGCGAGCTCAGCATCACCGACCCGGACGGCGTCGTCACCGCCCAGAGCCGCGGCGGCCACCGCACCAACCATGCCTTCGCCACCGGCAGCGTCGACCTCCCGCCGCTCGCCTTCTGGTACGCCCTGCGCCCCCGCGACCCGGAGGGCTCCACCGCCCTGCGCACCGCCGACCGCGACACCGCCCGCGCCCTGCTGGAGGCCGCCGCGAAGGCCGAGAAGGCGTCCGACCTGCCCGGTCTGGTCACCGAGGCCCTGCCGCAGGTCACCGCGGAGCCGCTGATCGGCGGCATCGTCGAGGTCCTGCGCTTCGCCCTGGCCCAGCAGAAGGACCTCGACGGCATCGCCGCCCGCCTCGACACCGGCGCGGCCGGCGCTGCCGGCGGTCCGCAGGGCCCCCTCGACGCGCTCATCGCCAAGGGGCTGTCCGGCATCGTCGGCACCGGCTACTACCGCTGGGGCACCGACAACGACGTCGCCCACCGCTTCCTGGCCCGCCTCGCCGAGGCGTGCGCCGACACCGAAGCCGTCGCGGTGCCCGGCCGGCTCCACTTCGACATGCCCGCACTGGACTACTCGTCCCTGCCCTTCACACCCCTGCTCGACGAGCCGGCCGCGGTCGCCTACCGGGCCGTCGCCCCCGGCACCACCGACGAGGAGCGGGCCGCGCTGTGCACCGTGCTCGCCCAGGTCGACGCCCTCGGCCTCGCCTCCGCACAGGGCTCCGCCGACCGCTGGCGCCGCGTCCTGGTCCACCTCGACCACCCCCACCTGCGCACCCCCGACGGCGTCGGGCGCCCCGCGGGCCACCGCAGCCTGCTCCCGCTCGGCGGCGGCGCCGTCCTCGCCCGCACCGAGCACTGCGCCGCCGTACCCGACGGCCACGAGTTCGGGGCCCTGCTGTACGACCCCACCGGCGCCTTCGCCGTCCCCGGCCCCTACACCGTCCGCGGCCAGGCCCCCCTCGGCGACCGCGAACGCGGCCCCGGCTGGCTCACGGCGTTCCTGACCGAGGCCGCCGAGCGCGGCCCCGCACCGCTGCGCCCCGAAGCCGCCGACGAGTTCGCCCGCCTGACCGGCGTCTCCGGCACCGCCGCCAGGCTGCTGCTGGCCGGCCTGCCGAACATCGACAGCTGGGAGCACCACTTCCTGCCGGCCGAACTGCGCACCGCCCTCGGCGTCAAGGCCGCCGACGCCAAGTACGCCCGCAACGAACTCAAGGCGCTCGACATCGAGGTGCGGCGCGCCGTGGTCGCCGCGCTGCTGCCCGCCGACCCGGCACGGCTGTGGACCGACGGTCCGGACGTGGCCGCCGCCGCGCAGGTGTGGAACCGGCGCGTGGGCCGCCGTACGCCCGTCCCCGAATGGCTGCTGGCCGAGGCCACGCGCGCCATGGGCACCTTCTGGGCCGTGCACCAGGCCCTCCCGGCCGTCCTCGACCCCGCCGCGTCCGCAGCGCTGGGCACCGATGTCGACTGGAAGGTCGACCAGGGCCGCATCGAGCGCTGCGCGCCCGGCGGCGAGGCGTTCACCGGGGCCGTTCTGAACGGCACGCTGTCGCTCGCCGCCTGGCTGGCCCACCGGCTGCCCGCCGGCGACCCCGTACGCGCCGCCCTGCCGCCGGTGCTCACCGCCGTACGGCAGCGGCTGGCCGCGCCCGGACTCCTCCTCGACCTCGGGTACTGCGCGGGCCTGGGCGGCTTCCGCGTGGCGGCCGGCACCCCGACGGAGACGGGCGAGGGCTACGAGCGCTACGGCGCGGTCGTCCTGGCCACCCACGACGACCACTGCCGGCCGGCGCTGCGCACCGCCCTGCTCGACTCCACCGGCTCCGACCCGTACCTGCCGGTCCTGCGCGGCACCGAACAGCAGCCCTCCGCCGTCGAGACGGCCCTGCGGGCCGCCCACGACCCGGCCTTCGCCGCGCTGCTCGCCGATCCCGGAGCCCCGGCGGCCGGCACCACCGAGAAGGACGGCACCTGGTACCCGCAGGACCCGGCCCGCTCCGTCCCTGACCTGGTCGAACAGGCCGCGCACGCCCACGGCCTGGGCGCGGACGCCGCCGCCCTGTACCTGATGCTGCTCGCGATGCCCGACCCCACCGACCGCAACACGGCCCGCTGGACCGGCTGGAAGCCGGCCCGGATCAAGGCCGCCCGCGCCGAACTGGCCGCCACCGACCTGGTGGTGACGGCCAGCCGGACCCGGGCCGGGCGCTCCCTGTTCCTGCCCGGGGGCTGGACCGAGATGTCCTCTCCCGTGCTGCCGGTGGAGCAGTGGAAGCTCCCGATGTACGCCCTGGCCCCGGGCGGCAGCCCTGCCCTGGGGGTCCTGGTGCCGGCCGAGCCGGCCGCGGACCTCTACCGGCGGGCCTGGCAGCGCGTCACCGACGGCGACGTACCGCGCTTCCAGGAACTCAAGGTCAAGCGGACCCGCCCCCGGCGCCGCTGACGTCCCGGCGACGCCGGCCGGGCGCGGCGCACCCCCAACACCGGGAGGCGCCGCGCCCCCCCCGTACCTCGCTCCTTCTCTTCTTGCCTTCCTTCTCTTCAGCTCTTCCTTCTCTCTTTTGTTGTTCGCTTCCTTCTCACGTTTCGAGGACGACCCCATGACGACGACCGCCAGCGAAGAACCCGCCGCCCCGGCCCGCCAGATGCTGCCCGCCGAGGAGCGGTACGCGGCCGAACTCGCCTTCCTCGCCGCCCAGGACACCGGCCCCCGCCCGCCCGGCTGGGCCCTGACCCCCCGCGCCGTCGTCACCTTCGTCTGCGGCAGCGACGGCGAGGAACTCGCCCTGCCCAAGCGCCGCGCCGGGCTCCCGGCCAAGCTGGCCATCGCCCCCAAGTTCGTCGGCGAACGCGCCCTCGTCGAGCGCTGCGTCGTCACCCTGGCCGGCGAGCGCGGCCTGCTGCTGACCGGCGAGCCCGGAACCGCCAAGTCGATGCTCTCCGAACTCCTGGCCGCCGCCGTCAGCGGCACCAGCGCCCTCACCGTGCAGGGCACCGCCGGCACCACCGAGGACGCCTTCCGCTACGGCTGGAACTACGCCCTCCTCCTCGCCCAGGGCCCCACCCCGCAGGCGCTCGTCGACTCGCCGGTGCTGTCCGCCATGCGCACCGGCCGCGTCGTACGGGTCGAGGAGATCACCCGCTGCCTGCCGGAGGTCCAGGACGCGCTGGTGTCGATCCTGTCCGACCGGCGCGTCAGCGTGCCCGAACTGACCGCCACCGAGGACTCGACCGTCGCCGCCGCCCCCGGGTTCACGGTCATCGCCACCGCCAACCTGCGCGACCGCGGGGTCTCCGAGATGTCCGCCGCACTCAAGCGCCGCTTCAACTTCGAGACGGTCGAGCCGATCGCCGACGCCGACGCCGAAGCCACGCTGATCCGCCGCCAGGCCGTCGCGGCCGTCCAGCGGGCCGGCGCCGCGTTCGGGGTCGACGACGCCGTGCTCGACGCGCTCGTCACCGTCTTCCGGGACCTGCGCTCCGGGCGCTCCGCCGAGGGCTGGGACGTGGAACGCCCCGGCACCGTCATGTCCACCGCCGAAGCGGTACAGGTCGCGACCTCGCTGGGCGTCGCCGCCGCCTACCTGCCGGCCGGCGACGTCCTGGACCTGCTGCCCGGGCACCTCCTGGGCGTGGTCCGCAAGGACGACCCCGCCGACCACGGCCGCCTGCTCGGCTACTGGGACGGCCCCGTGCGCCGCCGCGCCGAGGACGGCTCCGCCATGTGGCGCCGCCTGTGGGACCTGCGCGGGAGCCTGCGATGACCACCCTTGCCGACCCCCGGGCCACCGTGGACGCGCTCGCCGCGTCCCGGGCCCCCTACCTGCTGGGCGTACGCCACCACAGCCCGGCGCTGGCCGCGGTGGTGCCGGCGCTGCTGGACGCCGCCGAGGCGCAGGTGGTCTGCGTCGAGCTGCCCGCCGACTTCCAGCCGTGGCTGGAGCACCTGGCCGACCCGGAGACCGTGGCCCCCGTCGCCCTCGCGGGAACCGGGGCGGACGGCGGGCTCGCCTTCTACCCCTTCGCGGACTTCTCCCCGGAGCTCGCGGCCGTCCGCTGGGCGCGCGAGCGCGGGGCCGAGGTGCTCTGCTGCGACCTGCCGCTGTCCGACGCCGGCTGGGCCCCGCGCCCGGCCGCCGGGGAGCCGTCGCCGGCCGCCGGCCCGCGGGGGCGGTCGTACGCCGACGCCCTGCGCGCCTGCGGCACCGGCCGGGACGGCGACGACCTGTGGGACCGCGCGGTGGAGGTGCTGGCCCCCGGCTGCCCGCCCGAGGCCGTCCGCCGGGCAGCGCTCGGGGTGGGCTGGGCGCTGCGCCAGGACGGCGCCGTCCCCGAGGTGGACCTGGCCCGCGAGGCCCACATGCGCAGCGTCATCACCGCCGCCGCCTCGGGCGGCCGCCGTGTCGCCGCGGTCATCGGCGCCTACCACGCCCCGGCCCTCGCGGCCCTGCCCGTGGGCCCCGGGGCTGCCCTCCCGGCCGACGCCCTGCCCGCGCCGGTTCCGGCCGGGGCCTCCGGTCCGCAAGCGGAGGGCTCGGCCGGCGTGACCTCCTTCGTGCCGTATGCGTACGAACTGCTCGACTCGCGGTCCGGGTACCCCGCCGGGATCCGGGATCCGCTGTGGCAGCAGGCCGTGTTCGAGGCCGGCGGCGATCCGGCGCGGCTGCGGGACGCGGCGTCCGTGGCCGTCACCGGGCTGTGCCGGGAACTGCGCCGCGCCGGCCACACCGCCGGTACCGGCGAGGCAGCCGAGACCCTGCGGCTCGCCTGCGACCTCGCCGTGCTGCGCGGACTGCCCGCGCCCGGCCGCGGTGAACTCCTCGAGGCCGTCACCACCGTGCTCGGCCAGGGCGAACCCCTCGGCCGGGGCCGGGCCCTGGCCCGGGCACTCGAAGCCGTGCTCGTCGGGACCACCCGCGGCCGCACCACCCCGCACGCCCCCCGCTCCGGCCTCGGCCCCAGCGTGGAGGCCGAGCTCACCGAGCTGCGGCTGCCCGGCCCCGAGGACCCCGCCGCACGCGAGGTCCGGCTCGACCCGCTGCGCTCCGGGCTCGACCGGCGCCGCGAGGTCCTGCTCCAGCGGCTGGCCGTCTGCGGCGCCCAGTACGGGCAGCCGCTCGACGTGGCCGCCACCGGCGACGGCACCGCCCTCGGCACCAAATGGCGGCTGAACTGGACCCCGGCCGTCCCGGCCCGCCTCGACCTCGCCGGCGTCCGCGGCGTCACCGCCGCCCAGGCCGCCGCGGGAACGCTGCGCGAGAGCGCCCGCAAGGCCGCCGCCGAGGGCGGTCCCACCCCGGGGCAGATCCTCGCCGGTCTGGGCGCCGCCGCGCGCTGCGACCTGCCCGAGCTGGTCTCCGTACGGCTGGAGGAGGCGGCCGCCACGCTCCCGCAGACCGCGGCCCTGCCCGAACTGCTCGAAGCGCTGGACCTGTTGGAGGGGCTCGCCCGCGGCCACTTCCCCGTCGACGCGGACGGCCCGCGCGCCGCCGCCTCCGCCCTCACCGGCGAGCTGCTCGAAGCCGCCGTCCGGGCGCTGCCCGGCCTCGCCGGCAGCGAGGACCCCGCCGACGCGCGCGCCCTCGTCGCCCTCGCCGACCGGGCCGCCGCCCGGCACCTCGGGCTGCGGATGGACGGGGCCCTCGCCGACCTCGCCGGTTCGGCGTCCCCGCTGATGCAGGGCGCCGCCCTCGCGGTACGCGTGCTGCTCGACCTGGATCCGGCCGCGGGCCTCGGCCAGCGCGCCGCAGGGTGGATCGACGCCGCGGCCACGCCCGACACCCGGCGCACCCTGACCCGGCGGCTCGGCGGCGTGCTGACCGCCGCCGGACCGCTGCTCCAGTCCTCCGCGCCCGCCCTCGTCCCGGTCCTCGACCGCGTCGAGGCCCTGACGGACCAGGACTTCCTGGACCGGCTCCCGGCCCTGCGCGGCGGCTTCGACGCGCTGGCCCCCGCCGCCCGCGACCGGCTGCTGGCCACCGTCGCCGAGCGGCTCGGCGACCGCGTCGACCTCTCCCTCGACGCGCCGCCCGCGCTGCTCGCCCTGTGGGCCGCCGCCGACGCCGCCGGGGCCGCGGCCCTGAAGCACCTGCCCCGGCCGCCCGGTCCGGAAGCTGTGGCTCCGGATGTGATGGCCCCGGACCCGGCGGACCCGGCCCCGGCAGCTTCCGAGACCGGGGCAACGCCGCCCGCCGGGACACCCGTACCCGCGGCCGCGCAGCCGGACGGGCAGCGGCTCGCCCCCGCCGACCGGTGGCGGCTGCTGCTCGGCCGGCAGCGCGACCGGCTGCCCGCCGGCGCCCGCCGCTACGCCCGGGCCCTGGACGAGCTGTACGGCACCGGCCGCGGCGAGGGCTCCACCGGGCTGGACGGCGGCCCCGGCACCGGGACCGGAGCCGGCGGCGGCCAGGAGGCCTCGTTCCCCACGGCCCGCGAATGGGCCGAGGAACTGGAGTCGCTGTTCGGCACGGACCTGCGCGAGGAGGTCCTGGCCGCCGCGGCCGACGCGGGCCGCACCGACGTGCTGACCCAGCTCGACCCGGCGACCGTACGCCCCTCCGTGGAGCTGCTCGGCTCGGTGCTGTCCCTCGCCGGCGGCCTGCCGGAGGCCCAGCTCGCCAAGTTGCGCCCCCTCGTCCGGCGGCTCGTCGACGAGCTGGCCCGCGAGCTCGCCACCCGGATGCGCCCCGCGCTCTCCGGGCTCAACACGCCGCGGCCCAGCCGCCGCCCGGGCGGTCGGCTCGACCTGGACCGCACCCTGCGGGCCAACCTCGCGCACACCCGCAGGCTGCCCGACGGCACCGTGGCCGTGGTGCCCGAACGCCCCGTGTTCAGCACCCGGGCCCGTCGCGAGGCCGACTGGCGGCTCATCCTGGTCGTCGACGTCTCCGGCTCCATGGAGGCCTCGGTCATCTGGTCGGCGCTCACCGCGGCCGTCCTCGGCGGCGTCCCCACCCTGTCCACGCACTTCCTCGCCTTCTCCACCCAGGTCGTGGACCTCACCGACCGGGTGGACGACCCGCTGTCGCTGCTCCTGGAGGTCCGCGTCGGCGGCGGCACGCACATCGCGGCGGGCCTCGCGCACGCCCGCTCCCTCGTCACCGTGCCGAGCCGCACCCTCGTCGTCGTGGTCAGCGACTTCGAGGAGGGCGCTCCGCTCGGCGGCCTCCTGGGCGAGGTACGCGCCCTGGCCGCCTCCGGCGCCCACCTGCTGGGCTGCGCCGCGCTCGACGACACCGGCGCCCCCCGATACTCGGCGGCCGTCGCCCGGCAACTCGTCGCGGCCGGCATGCCGGTGGCCGCCCTCAGCCCGCTCGCCCTCGCCCGCTGGGTGGGCGACCGCCTCCGTGGAGAATCCCGTTGAGCACCGAACCCCTGCCGCCCGTCGCCCCCGAGGTCCTCGCCGAAGCCGTGGAGAACCTCAGCGCCCGGCTGCGCAAGAAGCTCGACGCCGCCGTCGAGGGCTGCGCCGCGGGCACCCCGGCCGCCGAGCGGGCCGCGGACGGCGCCGTGACCCTCCGCTTCGGCGAGGACGCCGTGGTGACGCTGCGGCCCGGCCCGGGCGGGGCCGTGACCGCGGCCGAACAGGCCTCCTGCAGCTGCCTGCTGGCACCGCGCTGCCTGCACCGTGCCGCGGTCCTCGGCGCGGCCCCCCTCGCGGACCCCGCCCCGGATCCGGAGCCCCTGCCTGCCGGCCCCGCCGACGGGCCGCCCGACGTGCCCGCGCCGGACGCAGCGGGCACCCCGGCCGCGCCGGAGGCCGCGGAGTCGTCGGGCGTCGCGGGGGGACCGGTCACGCCTGGCGCCCCGGGGGCTGCGGCAGCTCCGGCCGGACCGGACGGAGGCCGTGCCCCCGGTTTGCCCGCTCAGCGGGGTGTCACGGGTGGCGGCAGC
>NZ_JBEZVK010000067.1:35235-36292 GCF_040636955.1 Streptomyces sp. NPDC032472 | reverse complement strand
CCGGGGCCGCCCCCCCCCCCGCGGCCGCCACCGGCAGCGGCGTGTCGGGAGCCGGAGCGGCCGGTCGGCGCCCCGGGCCCCGGTCGCTACGGGGCGACGGGCTCGGCGCAGGAGCCGGCGCGCAGTGCGGCGTCGAGGTCGAGGAGTTCGGCGTACGCCCGGGAGCAAGGCCGGCAGGCCGCCAGGTGGCGAGCCAGGCCCCGGGTGCGCGGGGTGGGGCGGCGACGGACGGCCGCACCGAGCACGCTGCCGTAGTGGCGGCACCGGGCATCGGCGGCCGAGGAGAGGTGGGCCCGCAGGTACGCCTCGCGCAGTCCTTCGCGGGCGCGGAAGGCCAGGGAGGTCACCGCGCTGGGGGTGATGCCGAGCAGCAGCGGGACGGGGTGCGGGCAGTCGTCCTCGACGAGGGTGTGCCACAGCACGGCCTTCCACCGCTCGGGGAGGGCCTGGAAGGAGCGGGCGACGAGCCGGCGGTCCTCGCTGTCCAGCAGCCGGCGCTGCGGGTCGTCCCCGCTCGGGCCGGGGCGGCACCAGGGCTCCACGTCCGGCGTCAGGACGGTGCGCCCGGCGCCGGCCCGCCATTCGATGGCCGTGTGCCGGACGACCGCCAGCAGGTACGGGCGCCACTGCTCCCGCGGACCGGCGCCGGAGCGGACGGCCTGCACGGTCCGTACGAAGGCCTCCGAGACGAGGTCCTCGGCGTCCTGCGGGGTGCGGCAGCAGCTGCGCGCACATGAGAAAGCGGCGGCACGGTGCCGCCGGTAGAGGAGTTCGCAGACGTCGGGATCGCCCGTTCCGGAGGCGTACGCCTGCCGGAGCCGCCGGATCAGGTCCGCGTCGGACGGGGGTTCCGGGCCGGTGCCGGCGGCGCCGGGGTCGGGGTCGGGGTGGTGGGACGGCGGCGCGCCGGTGTGGTGCGGGGCGGCCGGGGCGTGTCGGTGAGGGCCGGACATGGCGCTCCTGGTGTGGTCGGGGGCACGTGACGCACGGACGCGGGGGGGGGCGGGAGGGGGCCGGGGGGGGGGCGGCCGCCGGCGAAGGGCGGCGCCGGGGCGGT
>NZ_JBEZVK010000067.1:0-35225 GCF_040636955.1 Streptomyces sp. NPDC032472 | reverse complement strand
AGCCCAGGGGCCCGGCGCCCACCCCCAGGCGCCCCCCGGGGGGCCCCCCACCGCTCTCAGGGCGACGCCGGGGAGGTGGGGAGGGGTGTGCGCCGCCCCGAGGGACTCAGCGGCAGGCGCGCCCGTCGTTGATGCAGCGCACCGCGTTCGACATGAGGCCGTTCGACATGACGTTGATGAAGTCGCCGTGGTCGGTCACCGGCTTGTGCAGCTGTTCGGGGAAGCTGTCCACGGCGAACCGGGCACCCGGCGGCACGCTGTAGACGATCCTCTGCACCAGCTGCGGGATGGCCTTGAAGCCGGCCTTGCAGGAGCCGTCCTTCCCGGCGAAGGCGACGTGGGTGCGGTGGTTGGCGCTGTCGATGTTGCGGCCGTCCCAGCAGCTCTGGAAGGTGAACGTGCGCACCACGTCGCTGCCCTTGGGGCACACGGGGTACTTGTCCTTCAGCTGCCGGTTCTCGAAGCCGGTGCAGCTCCACGAGGCGTTGGCGTTGCCGGGCCCGTTGGTGAAGGACTTCGCGTCGCCCGTGATGATCCGCAGGAACCGGGGCATGGCCGTGACCTTGGAGGTGGGGTTGCCCTTGAACTCGATGGTGACCTGCTTGGGCTTCAGGATCGTGCCGACGTTGGCGTCCTGTCCGCCACCGGGCGCCTTCGCGTCGCGTTCGGCGCGGCCGTCGCGCAGCCGCAGCACCGGCCAGTAGTACGTGGACTGGTCGCCGTTGGTACAGGTGGTCCCGGAGGCGGCCAGGCTGTTGTTGGTGGAGAAGGCGTCGGTGGTCTTGTTGCCGACGTAGTCGTGCATGTGGTGGGCGCCGTTGCTCACGCCGGGCGCCACGATCACGTTGTCCGGGTTGAAGTGGCCGTTCTCGTTGCGGCCGCAGTTCACGGCGAAGGATCCCTTGGAGGCGTTGGCGCGCGCCGCCGGGGTGCGGACGTTCGGCTTCACCGTCCCGATCGCGACGAAGTCGCTGCGCGCCGGGCCGCCCTTGGCCTGCTGGGAGCCGCCCGCCTGCTGCGGTGCGGCGGCGGCCGCGCCCTGCCCGGCCGCGCCCTGTGCGCCGGCCGCGGCGGCGGGGTCGTCCGCCGGGTCGGCGGCCGCGGCCTGCTTCAGTTTGCAGGAGCTCATCCCGTCCAGGCCGGCGGGGCGGGAGCCGGCCTTGCCGATGGCGTCGCCGATCGCGGATATGGTCTTGCCGCGCTGGTCCTTCAGGCCGCCGAGCAGGGCGTCGCCCTTGGCCCGGCCCGTGGAGAGCTTCTGGTAGGCGTCCGCGACCTGGGTGTCGAGCTGGGCGAGGTTCTTGTCGACCTCGCCCTTGGCCTGGTCGGGGACGTCGCGCAGCTTGTCGCCCACGTCGGGGCAGTCGATGGTGGCGGTCACCGGCGCCGTACGGGAGTCCTGCCCGGCGAAGGCGCCCTGGGCGACGAACACGACCCCGCCGCCGCCCAGGACCAGGGCGGACACCGTGGCGAGGACCTTGTGCGACGTCCGCAGACGGCGTTTGTGGCCCTTTTGACTCATGCGATCACTTCACTTCGTCGGTCGGGGAAGGGTGGAGGAGGCGGGGACGGGGACCGGGGCGCCGGGCGAGCCCGGCGCGGCGGGCGCGGTGTCCGCGAGTCCGTCGAAGTCGACCAGGCCGCTGGCCTCGAGGACCGAGATGTGGTCGAGGACGGTGGCGTTGGCGTCCGTGGCCAGCGCCCTGACCATGGAGTTGCGGGTCTGGGCGCGGATCTGTGCCACGAGGGTGAAGACCTTGCCGTGCGCCCGGCGCAGCAGCTGGATGAACAGCTGCTCGTACTGGGGGCCTTGGGCGGTGTCGAGCTGGGCGAGCCAGGCCTGCTGCTGCGGGCTGGGCTGGTTGGGCAGGTCCATGCCGAGGGCCTGGCCCACTTCGAGGACGCGCCGGTCCAGTTCGGTGTGGCCTTCGACGAGGTGCTCGCCGGCGGTGCGGACCGCGGGGCGCTTGCCGCGCTGCTGGGCCTGGCGGCCCGCGGGCAGCTCCCACAGTCCGGCGAGCCGCACCTTGCGGACGAAGTCCCGGTCCTGGGCGGTCAGCGGCCCGAAGGCGGTGCTGATGGTGCCGAGTCCGTCGTCGTCCGCCGCCGGGGCGATGGCCGCGGCGGCGGTTCTGCCGCCGAACTTCTGCACGGGGATGAGCAACGCGATCAGGGTGAAGGCGAGGGCGCCGATGACGGCGACCGTGGCCAACACGTGACGCGAAGCCACCGACATGCCGCCGAGGGCCGACCGACGGAATGACAGCACTGTGCCTCCTTGCTTCAGGGCCGGGAGGGGCTGCAGGGGCAAGAGCTCCGGCAGTTGTGCCGTGTGCACCCGCGCTCCCCGGGTGGCACGGGACGCTAGTGCCAGTTGTGGTGCCGGTTTGGAAGGACCATCACGAATGGACAAACATCCGGGCAACCACTCGAAAGGCTGGTACTGTGCCCCGGCCTGCTACAGCGGCCTGCTACAGCGGCCTGCTACAGCGGCCTGCTCAGCGACCAGCTGCGGCGACCGGCTACAGCGGCTTGGTGCGCGCGATGAGCAGGGCGACGTCGTCGCGGTCGTCGGGCTGGCGCAGCCGCCCCAGCAGCAGGTCGCAGGTCTCCTCCAGGGCGCGCCGCGGATCGTCCAGCAGCACGGTGAGGGCCTCAAGGCGGGTGTCGATGTCCTGGTCCCGGGTCTCGACCAGACCGTCCGTGTACAGGACCAGCTGGTCCCCCACCTCCAGGTCGAGGGCGGTGGCCTCGAACGGCACCCCGCCCACGCCCAGCGGCGCTCCGGTCGGCAGGTCCAGCAGTTCCGGCTCCTGGCCCGGGCGGGTCCGTACGGGCGGAAGGTGTCCGGCGGTGGCGATGCGGCAGCGGCCCCGGTGCGGGTCGTACACGGCGATGACGCAGGTGGCCATGGTGTGGCCGAGACCGGTGGTGGTGTGGTCCAGGCGGGTCAGCACCGCGGCGGGGTCGAGGTCGAGTTCGGCCAGGGTGCGGGCGGCGGTGCGCAGTTGGCCCATGGTGGCGGCTGCGTTGATGCCGCTGCCCATGACGTCGCCGACGACGAGGGCGGTCTTGTCGTCGGGCAGCGGGATGACGTCGAACCAGTCGCCGCCGACCTCCCCGGCGGTCGTGGCGGGCTGGTAGCGGTAGGCGATCTCCAGCCCGGGCGTCGGCGTCGGGTGGTGCGGCAGCAGGTGGCGCTGGAGGGTGAGGGCCGCGTGGCGCTGCTTCTGGTACCAGCGGGCGTTGTCGATGCAGACGGCGGCGCGGGCGGCGAGCTCGCCGGCGAGCATGACGTCGTCCTGGTCGAACGGGAGCGGATTGACGGTGCGTTGCAGACCGAGGGCGCCGATGACCTCGCCGCGGGCGATGAGCGGCACCGCCAGGTACGAGTGGAGGCCGGCCTCGGCGAGGAGGGCGGCGGCCTCGGCGTCGCGCGCGATGCGGGAGAGGTCCTGCGGTCCGACGTGGGCCAGCAGCATGGGGCGGCCGGTGCGGACGCACTGGGTGACCACGCGGGTGGCGTCGTAGCGGGCGAGCGAGCCGACCGGGTCGGCGGCGCGCGTCGCGGGGGTGGGGCGGGCGGCCTTGATGGCCAGGGCCCGGAACTGCACGGTCTCGCCGGCGGCGACGCCGGGCGGGTGGTCCCCGACGAGGACCGCGTCGAGGACGTCCACGGTGGCCAGGTCGGCGAGCTGCGGTACGGCGATGTCGCCGAGCTCTCGGGCGGTGACGCCGAGGTCGAGGGTGGTGCCGATGCGGACGGAGGCGTCGGCGATCAGGGCGAGCCGCTGGCGGGCGAGGGCCACGGCGAGGGAGGTCTTGTGCTGCTCGGTGACGTCGACGATGGAGGCGGCGATGCCGATGGGCCGCCCGGCCCAGTCCTCGAGCCGGTAGAAGGAGACCGACCAGGCGTGGTCCTGGTCGGGGTCGGCGGGCGTGCGGCCGGTGGTGAACTGGTTCAGCCGGGGTACGCCGCTGATCAGGACCTCGCGCATGGCCGCCTCGAGGGAGGCGACGTCCAGGTGCGGGAGGGCCTCGTGGACCTGGCGCCCCACGTGCTCGGCGGCCCGGAGGCCGTTGATGCGTTCGAGTGCTGGGTTGACCAGGACGTAGCGCAGGTCGGTGTCCAGGACGGCGAGGCCGATCGGGGACTGGGCGACCAGGCGCATCGACAGCGCCAGGTCGCGTTCCAGGCGCTGCAGGGTGGCCTGGTCGGAGGCGATGCCGAGGGCGTAGAGCCGGCCCTCCTGGTCCTCCAGGCGCATGTTGCGGAACTCCGCCAGACGGGTGCTGCCGTCCTTGCGCAGGACCGGGAAGACCCCGGCCCACGGGCCGCCGCCGGACATCACCTTCTGGAAGAGGGAGAGGACGATGTCCAGGTGCTGTTCGTCGACGAGCAGGCTGGCCGCGAACCGGCCCAGCGCCTCCTGGGCCGTGTAGCCGAAGAGCTCCTCGGCCTGCGGGCTCCACAGGGCGATCCGCCCCTCCGCGTCGAGGACCACCGCCGCGACGCCGAGGACGTCCAGCAGGCCCGGCCCGGTGGCGGGGCCCTCGGCCTCCGGATCCGCACCGGCCGGGACGTCGTTCGCCGTACTCATGCCGACCGCTCCTTCCCGTCCGCCGCCGAAGGGGCGGTGCGTCGGCCGCTCGCTGCCGCCCGGTCGGCCCGGGCGGCCCGGTCCGCGCGCTCCGGGCGCATCCCATCCTCCCCCCACCGGCGGGGAGCGGCATTATGACCGCCCGCCGATTCGGCCGTACGACGGATCATGTACGGCCGGGTGCCGGGCGGGGGATGGGCGAGGGCCCGGGGTGCGGTGTATCCAGGGGGCATGGACCACCGGCTGTCGTACCCGAGTCGCCGCCGCGTCGGCGAGCCGAGCCGGGCGCTGCTGTCGGTTCCGTTCGTCCTGATCGCGGTCGTCACCGCGGTGGACATGGCCGCGCCGCCCGACGTGCACCTGGGTCCGTTCCTGGTGGCGGCGCCTGCCGTGACGGCCTCCTTCGCGGGGCCGCGCATGACCGGCTTCGTCGGGGTGGTGGCCGTGGCGGCGCAGGCGGCGGTCGCCGGCGCGCGCACCACACTGACCGATCTCAACCACACCTTCCAGATCATCGCCCTGGTGCTGATCTCGATCTTCGTCACCTTCTTCGCACACCTGCGCGAGGTGCACGAGAGGCAGCTGACCCAGCTGCGGTCGGTCGCCGAGGCCGCCCAGCAGGTGGTGCTGCGGCCCCTGCGGGACCGGATGGGCCCGCTGCGGCTGGCCGCGGTGTACCTGGCCGCCGAGGCCGAGGCGCAGATCGGCGGCGATCTGTACGCCGCCACCCGCACCGCACAGGGCACCCGGCTGATCATCGGGGACGTGCGGGGCAAGGGTCTGGAGGCGGTCGGGGACGCCGCGCTGGTGCTGGGTGCCTTCCGGGCCGCCGCCCACCACGACGTGGACCTGCCGGCGCTGGTCGACCATCTGGAGGGCGCGGTCGTCACGGACCCCGACTCCGATGCGGGTCCCGGCGGGGACCAGGACGGCCCGCCGGGCGAGGCGTTCACCACGGCGGCGGTGCTCGACGTCCCCGACGCGGAGAGGACCGTGCACCTGATCAGCTGCGGCCACCCGCCGCCGCTGCTGCTGCGCGGCGGTCGGGCCGTCCCGCTGGAGGTGGACCGGCCGGGGCCGCCGTTGGGCCTGTCGGCCCTCGCGGGCTCGGGTTTCACCGCCCAGGCGTTCCCCTTCGAGCCGGGCGACATGATCCTGCTGTACACGGACGGTGTGATCGAGGCCCGCGACGCGGCCGGCGTCTTCTACCCGCTGCAGGAGCGCGCCGCCGACTGGCCGGGCGACGGCCCGGAGGCGCTGCTGCGCCATCTGTGCCGGGACCTGCTCGCCCACTCCCCCGGCGGCCGCCTCGGCGACGACGCGGCGATCGTCGCGATCGAGCGCGTCGGCTGAGCGGCGCCGCCGTCCGCGTGGCGTGTCGGCCAGTTGTCCGGATATGAGCTCGTTCGCGAGGAGCATACGGGCCGACCTCCGGGATGATTCGCCCGGGCCCGTGCCTACAACAAGGTGGTGAGGCAACCCACTTCACGGAAAGGACACGGCTCTACGTGAACCTCACCCGCCTCGCGCCGGTGCTCGCCGCCGCCGGCCTCCTCGCCACCGCCCTCCCCGTACTGTCCGCCCCACCGGCGTCCGCCGCGCAGGAGTCCGCCGCGTCGCAGACCGCCGAGTACACCCCCGGGACACCGCAGTGGCACCGCTGCAGCCCGGAGCAGCCGGCCGCGTACGAGTGCGCGACCCTGAAGGTGCCGCTCGACTACCGCCGGCCCCAGGGGCGCACGATCGACCTCGCCATATCCCGGATGAAGAGCGAGAACCCGGCCAAGCGGCACGGTGCGATGCTGTTCAACCCGGGCGGGCCGGGCGGCTCGGGCCTCGATCTGCCGTTGATGTTCAACGAGTTGATTCCCAAGGACGTGCGCGACCGGTACGACCTGGTCGGCTTCGACCCGCGCGGCGTCGGCTCCAGCAGCCCGATCACCTGCGGTCTGAACGACACCGAGCAGAACATCGACCGCCCGTACAGGGAGGAGACGTTCGCAGCGGACGTGGAGTGGGCGCGCACGGTCGCCGAGAAGTGCCGCGAGAGGTCCGGCCAGGTGCTGCCGTTCATCACCACCCGCAACACGGCGCGCGACATGGACGCGATCCGCGCCGCGCTGGGCGAGAAGAAGATCTCGTACGTGGGCTACTCGTACGGGACGTACCTGGGGGCCGTCTACTCCCAGATGTTCCCCTCCCGCACCGACCGCTTCGTGCTGGACAGCGGCGTCGACCCGCAGCGCGCCTGGCGCGGCATGATCCAGGTGTGGGCGAGCGAGGCGGAGCCCGCGTTCACTCGGTGGACGCAGTGGACGGCCGAGCGCAACGGAGAGTTCGGGCTGGGCGACACCCCGGCCGCGGTGTCGAAGACGTTCTGGGACCTGGTGGCGCGCGCGGACCGGGAGCCGATCGAGTTCGAGGGGCAGAAGTTCACGGGCGACATGATCCGCACCGCGCGGCCGCTGTTCTTCTACCCGGCGCAGGCGGCCCCGGTCGTCAAAGCACTGAAGGACGCGGCCGACGGCAAGCCCGGCGCCCCGCTCTCCGCGGAGCAGCGCCGGCTCCTGAAGCCCGCGGCCGAGCCGGCGACGGACAACGGGACGGCCGTGTTCCTGTCCGTGATCTGCGGTGACGTGGAGTGGCCGCGCTACCCGGAGCAGTACGCCCGGGAGGCGGCCCGGGACAAGGCCCGGTACCCCCTCTACGGGGACTTCGCGTCCAACATCAAGCCGTGCGCCTACTGGCAGCGGCCCGTCGAGCCCGTGACGCAGATGAAGACCCGGGCGGACGTGCTCACCGTGCAGAACGAGTGGGACTCCCAGACCCCGCTGACGAGTGGTCAGGGCCTGCACCGCGCGCTCAAGGGCTCGCGGATGGTGCTGGCGATGGGCGGTGAGGGCCACGGCGTGTACCTCTTCGACGGCGCGTCCTGCGCCAACGCCCCGGTCAACGACTACCTGGCCTCGGGCCGGCTGCCCGCCGCGGACGTGACCTGCCGTACGGTCCCGGGCGCCAAGGAGCGGCGCGCGGACCTGGTGCCCTCGTCGCCGCAGCGCTTCCCGGGCGGCCGCCCCGACCGGTTCTGACCGGTAGCGCAGCCCCCGGCCGGGCCCGCACTCCGCATGGGGTGCGGGCCCTCGGCATGCCGCAGGGTCGGACAGGCCCTACGCCCGGCGGGCCGCCCGGGCCAGCAGGCCCGCGAGCAGGACCTCCAGCGTCTCGCGCAGGGTCGCGCCGAATTCCAGGCGCAGGACGGCCAGCGCCGGGTCCGCCTCATACGCCGCGAGCATGGCCGGCGAGGGGTGGGCGTGGGTCCAGACGGATCCGGTGACCATCACGGCGCCCGCCACGAATCGGAAGGCGTCCTCCTCCCCCAGCTCGGGCAGGTGCGCGGCGAGGCTGCCGGCCAGGGCGGTGGCGTTGGCGATGACGCCCCGCTTGTACCGCACGGCCACCTCGGTGGAGACGTTGCGCTCCAGCACGGCGGCCTGGGCGCTGATCAGGTCGCACAGGACGGGTCGCTCCTCCAGGCACTGCGTCACGCAGGCGGCGATCCGCTCGGGCCGCTCCTGGGCGGGCGCGCCCTCCAGGGCCTCGGCGAGGGCCGCGTCGAGCCGGCCGACGAGCTCACGGGAGGCGGCGTCGAGCAGTTCGAGCAGGATCTCCTCGCGCGACTCGAAGTAGCGCAGCACGTTGGACTTGGCCAGGCCCACCCGGCGGGCGAGCTCGTTCAGGCTCACCTGCGCCACGGGCATCTCCGCCAGCATCGCGGCCGCCGTGTCGAGGATCGCCTGGCGCCGGACGGCGCGCTGCTCCTCGTTGCGGGCGCGCTGGAACTTCACAGGCAGGGTCACCCCGCCAGCCTACAGACCTGCGGTCTGTTGTTATCAGACCAGCGGTCTGCTACGTTCGGGACGCATCAGCAGACCACCGGTCTCTTATTTCTCCGCCGAGGAGCACGCCATGTACGCCGTTCCCGACCAGTCCGGAAAGCTCGCCGTCGTCACCGGCGCCAACAGCGGTACGGGCAAGGAGGCCGCGCGCCGGCTCGCCGAGGCGGGCGCCCGGGTCGTGCTGGCCGTCCGTACGCCCGCCAAGGGCGAGCAGGCCCGCGCGGAGATCCTCGCCCGGCACCCGCAGGCGCAGCTGGAGGTGCGGCGCGTCGACCTGGCCGACCTGGCCTCGGTCGCCGCGTTCGCCGACGGGCTGCTCGCCGACGCCGTACCACTGGACCTGCTGGTCAACAACGCCGGCGT
This sequence comes from Streptomyces sp. NPDC032472, assembly GCF_040636955.1. Classification (NCBI taxonomy): domain Bacteria; kingdom Bacillati; phylum Actinomycetota; class Actinomycetes; order Kitasatosporales; family Streptomycetaceae; genus Streptomyces; species Streptomyces sp. NPDC032472. The sequence goes on along the minus strand of NZ_JBEZVK010000067.1, from coordinate 26,365 downwards.
GATGGCCCCGCCGCGCCGGATGACCACCGCGGACGGCTTCGAGCTGCAGTTCGGCAGCAACTTCCTCGGCCCGCTCGCCCTGACCGTCCGGCTGCTGCCCGCGCTGCTCGCCGCCCCCGCGCCGCGGGTGGCCACCATGAGCAGCATCATGGCCCACCTCGGCCGGATCGACTTCGGCGACCTGCAGTGGGAGCGGCGGCGCTACCAGCCCATGCTCAGCTACGCCCAGTCCAAGCTGGCCGACCTGATGATGGCCCGGCACCTGAGCGAGCTGGCGGCCGAGCGCGGCTGGGCGCTGCGCAGCACGGCCGCCCACCCCGGCTACACGCGCACCAACCTCCTGACCGCGGGCGCCAGCCTGGCCACCGGCCGGCCCTCGCGGCTGCACCGCCTGACCAGTGCGGTGGACTTCCTGCCCAAGCAGGAGGTCGGCACCGGCGCGGAACCGCTGCTGTACGCGGCCACGAGCACGGACGCCGCCCCCGGCGGCTACTACGGCCCCGACGGCCTGTTCGAGCTCACCGGACCCACCACCACGGCCCGGATCGCCCGCGGGGCGCTGGACCGGGAGGCGTGCGCCCGGCTGTGGGCCGCCGCGGAGCACCTCACCGGCGTCGAGGCCGCCTCGGTCGGCTGACCGTATCGGAGCCGCCGGAGCCGCCGCTGCCACCCTCGGGCCCGGCCGAGCCCGCCACCGCCGCGCGGCGGGCGGCGGCCGGGCCGCTGCGCAGCGGCGTCAGCAGCCCCGCCGCCGCGATCAGCAGGCAGAACACCCCGCCCGCCACGCTGACCGCGGGCACGCCCCAGCGCGCGGCCAGCACCGTGAGCGCGGCCGCCCCCACCGGGCCCGAGGCGTTGTGCACCGTCCAGAAGGCGGAGGTGACGCGCCCGAGCAGCGGGTCGGGGGTGACTTCCTGGCGCATCGTCATGGAGCAGACGCCGCCGAGGGTCAGCCCGAACATGGACACGGCGGCCAATACGGCGATCACCGCGATGCTGCGGCTGAGCCCGATCCCGGCGACGGCAAGGCCGATCAGCGCGACCGCACCCAGCCAGCAGACGCCGAACCCGAACCTCCGGCGCAGCCGCGCGGCCGTGGCGGCCGCGCCGACCACACCGAGCCCGCTGACGGCGATGACCGAGCCGACGACCGTCGCGTCCCGGCCCAGATCGTGCTGGACCCGGTAGACGAGCAGGTCGGTGGCGCCCATGGTCACGAACGTCAGCAGCGTCAGCAGCACGGTCAGCGGGCGCAGCAGCGGGTGCGCCCACAGGAAGCGGAAGCCGACCACGAACACCTCCCGCAGCCGGCCCGCCCCGCCGCCCCCGGATTCCTCCTGCGCCCCGGAGCCGGTTCCGGTTCCCGCGTCCCGCCGCCCGAAGGACACCCAGCGCAGACTGACGGCGGAGACCAGGAAGGTCGCCCCGTCCACCCCCAGCGCCCAGTCCCCGCCCACCCCCGCGGTGAGGAACCCCGCCAGCACCGGCCCGAAGAGCGTGCCGACGGCGAAGGTGCCCATCAGCCGCCCGTTGGCCGCGGCGAGCTCCTCCGTGGCCACCAGGTTCGCCACGGCCGTCACATACGCCACGTCGAAGAGGGTCTTGAGCGCGGTGACCACGGCCGTGAGCACGTAGAGCACCCAGATCCGCGGCCCGGCGAGCCAGATGAAGGGCACCGCGCCCAGCAGCAGGGCCCGTCCGAGATCGCAGCCGATCATCAGACGGCGCCGGTCCGAGCGGTCCACCACGTACCCGGCGAACAGGCCCGTGCCGATGCCCGTGGCCCCGATCACGACGGTGATCAGGCCCATCTGCACGAGGGACCCGGTCGCCTCCAGGACGAGCAGCGGCAGGGCGAGGTACGAGATCGAGCCGCCGAGGACGGACAGCGCCTGGCCGAGCCAGAACACGGTGAAGTCCCGGTTCCGCCACAGCGAGGAGCGCTCAGGCGCCGGCGGCACCCCTCAGCCCAGCAGGGCGTAGACGGTCGACGCCGTCGCGGCCGGCTCGTGGGCCCCCTCCGGGGTCATGGTGATGTCCGCGAAGGCCATCCGCTTGCCGAGCTTGGTCACGCGCACGTCGATCAGCACGTCCGCGCCGACCACGGGCCGCTGGAAGCTCGTCGACTGCTGGACGGTGGTCATCGGCCCGTAGCCGCCGCGCGCCGCCGAGACGGCGATGACGGTGGCGGTGTCGGCAGCGGCCATCAGGGCCTGGCCGGACAGGCCGCCGCCGTCCCGGGCGAGCGCATCGGACCACGGCAGCCGCAGGACGGCGTGCCGCTCGCCGGTCTCCTCGACGGTCAGGCCGAGGGCGAGCACCCAGGGGGCGAAGTTGTCCTTCAGGACCATGTCTGCATCTGCCGGTGTCAGAGTCACCCGGAGATTGTGGCGGCCCGCCCGGGCCGCCACAACACCTTTGCTCTTTCAGGCAGTACGCGGCGTACGCGCTGTATGCGCCGTACGCGCACGCAGCCTCAGAGCGACGCGGCCAGTTCCGTGCCCTGGCGGATGGCCCGCTTGGCGTCCAGCTCGGCGGCGACGTCGGCGCCGCCGATCAGGTGCGCCTCGACGCCGGCCGCGCGCAGCGCCTCGTACAGGTCGCGGCGCGGGTCCTGGCCGGTGCAGAGCACGACCGTGTCGGCGGGGACGAGGCGCTGCTCGCCGTCGACGGTGATGTGCAGGCCCTCGTCGTCGATGCGGTCGTACGTGGCGCCTGCGACGGAGACGACGCCGCGGTGCTTGAGCTCGGCGCGGTGGATCCAGCCGGTGGTGGTGCCGAGGCCGGCGCCGACCTTGGTGGCCTTGCGCTGGAGCAGGTGCACCCGGCGCGGGGAGGCGGGCCGCTCGGGGGCGGTCAGGCCGCCGGGGCCGGCGTACGAGGTGTCCACGCCCCAGTGGCGGAAGTACACGGCGGGGTCCTGGGAGGCGCCCTCTCCGCTGTCGGTGAGGAACTCGGCGACGTCGAAGCCGATGCCGCCGGCGCCGACGACGGCGACGCGCTCGCCGACGGGGGCGCCGTCGCGCAGCACGTCGAGGTAGCCGACGACGTTCCCGTGGTCGACGCCCTCGATGTCGGGGGTGCGCGGGGTGACGCCGGTGGCGACGACGACCTCGTCGTAGCCCTTGAGGAGCTCGGTGTCGGCGAGGGTGTTCAGCCGGACCTCGACGCCGCGCTCGGCGAGCTGGGTGCCGAAGTAGCGGATGGTCTCCTCGAACTCCTCCTTGCCCGGGATGCGGCGGGCGACGTCGAGCTGTCCGCCGATGTGGCCGGAGGCCTCGAAGAGGGTGACCTTGTGGCCGCGTTCGGCGGCGGTGACGGCGCAGGCCAGGCCGGCCGGGCCGGCGCCGACGACGGCGACGCTCTTGGCGAGCCGGGTCGGCGACAGGACGAGCTCGGTCTCGTGGCAGGCGCGGGGGTTGACCAGGCAGCTGGTGATCTTGCCGCTGAAGGTGTGGTCGAGGCAGGCCTGGTTGCAGCCGATGCAGGTGTTGATGTGCTGGGGGCGGCCGGCGGCGGCCTTGGCCACGAAGTCGGCGTCGGCGAGGAAGGGGCGGGCCATGGACACCAGGTCGGCGCGGCCCTCGGCGAGGATCTCCTCGGCCTTCTCGGGGGTGTTGATGCGGTTGCTGGTGACCAGGGGGACGGAGACCGCGCCCATCAGGCGCTGGGTGACCCACGTGTACGCGCCGCGCGGGACGGAGGTGGCGATGGTGGGGATGCGGGCCTCGTGCCAGCCGATGCCGGTGTTGATGATGGTGGCGCCGGCCGCCTCGATCTCCTTGGCGAGCCGGACGACCTCCTCCAGGGTGGAGCCGCCCGGCACCAGGTCCAGCATGGACAGGCGGTAGATCAGGATGAAGTCCGGGCCGACGGCCTCGCGGGTGCGGCGGACGATCTCCAGGGGGAAGCGGACGCGGTTCTCGTACGAGCCGCCCCAGCGGTCCTCGCGGCGGTTGGTGGCGGCGGCGATGAACTCGTTGATGAGGTAGCCCTCGGAGCCCATGATCTCCACGCCGTCGTAGCCGGCGAGCTTGGCCAGGCGCGCGGCGCGGACGAAGTCCTCGACGGTCTGCTCGACCTCGGCGTCGGTGAGCTCGTTCGGGACGAAGGGGCTGATGGGGGCCTGGAGGGCGCTGGGGGCGACGAGGTCCTTGTGGTACGCGTACCGGCCGAAGTGGAGGATCTGCATCGCGATCTTCCCGCCCTCGGCGTGCACGGCCTCGGTGATCTGCCGGTGCTCGGCGGCCTCCTCCTCGGTGGTGAGGCGGGACCCGCCCTCGAAGGGGCGGCCGGCGTCGTTGGGGGCTATGCCGCCGGTGACGATGAGGCCGACGCCGCCGCGGGCACGCTCGGCGTAGAACGCGGCCAGCCGCTCGAAGCCGCGCTCGTGCTCCTCCAGGCCGGTGTGCATCGAGCCCATGACCACGCGGTTCGGCAGGGTGGTGAAGCCGAGGTCCAGGGGGCTCAGCAGGTGGGGGTACCGGCTCTGGGTCATGGGGGCGCCTCCTCGCGCGGGGGTGGATGCCCCTGTTCTAGCGACCGGGACCCGGTTATGCAACAAGGTGCATAACCGCAGGCGGGCCGCCCGACCGCTTTGCCCCGCAACGACGGGCCCGCGCCCGCCGCGGCTGTGGCACAGTTCACGCCGGACGGGCCGGCCGGGTGAAGCCGGCCTGAAGGGTGTGGAGGGTGACGGTGGCCCCGCCGAGCATCTCGGCCTTCGCCCGCAGCGCCCTGACGGCCGCCGGGCCCGGACGGCCGTACACGTCGATCGACCGCAGACGGATGTACGGGGCGAACTCCCGGAACCTCGGCCCGCCGATCTCCATGTGGTACTCCATGGACTCCGTGTCCGGATGGACGGCCACCACGGACATGGTGGATCCGGCTTCGTCGATGTAGCAGCCGTAGGCCTGCAGGCGCGGCTCGTGCGCCTCGATGAACGCGGCGAGCCCGCGCATCAACTCCCTGACCTCCCCGACCTTCCCCTCCAGGATGTCGGACCGGTCGACGTAGTGGATGGGTTCCGCCATGCCCCGAAGCTACCGCCGGCCGCCCGTGCCCCCGCCGCGACGCGCGGGCCCTTCGCTCCGGCTCCCCGGGGCACGGGCGTGCCCTTCGAAGCCGAGCTCCGGCCAATCCAACCTCACCCCGCCTTCGAAGCCGAGGTCCGGCACATCCAGCCTCGCCGGCGTTTGAGGCGCGGGTCCGGGCAGAGCCCGGTGCCCGGCGGAGCCGGGTTCCCCGGTCCCCGCTGCGCGGAGCGATCCCCTCCCCGCCCCTTCCCGCCGTGCCGCATGTGCGGCTCCGCCGCGTGGCGGGCTCCGCCCCGGACCCCGTTCGCCTCAAGCGCCGGCGGGGCTGAATGTGCCGGCTACCGGCTACCCGCGTCGGCGGAGCCGGCCGGGACTCCTGGGGCTCCGCCCCAGACCCCGCGCCTCAAACGCCGGCGGGGCTGAAAATGCGCGGCGGGTGGGCAAAACCGGCCCTCGCTTCGAAAGCGGCGGGTCGGCAAAACCAGCCTCGCCGGCGATTGAGGCGCGGGGTCCGGGGCGGAGCCCCAAGACCCCGGCTCAGGCGCGGGCGAGGCTGGGCCGGTCAGGTGCGGCGGAGGCGGAGGGTGAGGAGTTGGAAGGGGCGGAGGGTCAGCGGGAGGGAGCCGTCCTCCGAGGCGGGGCCCAGGGCCGTGCCCGGGAGCGGGCGCTCCAGGAGGTCGGTTTCCGCGGCCGACGCGACCCGGAAGCCCGGCTTCAGGGTGGCATGCGCGCGCCCGCCCAGGGATTCGTACAGGCGGACCACCACGTCACCGCTGCGGTCCTCGGCCAGTTTCAGGGACTCCAGGACCACCGCACCCTCCGTCACCGCGACCAGCGGGGCGATCGGGCCCGCACCGGGCAGCACCCGCTCGGGCAGGTTCAGCGCGTGCCCCTCGCGCACCGCGTCCGCGATCCCGGCGCCCGGCGCGAGGGCGAACCGCAGGGTGTGCGCGCCCTGGTCGGTCTCCGGGTCGGGGTAGCGCGGGGCCCGCAGGAGGGACAGGCGGACGGTCGTGGTCTGGCCGCCGTCGGGGCGGACGTCACGCGTGACGTCGTGGCCGTACGTGGAGTCGTTGAGCAGGGCCACGCCCCAGCCCGGCTCCTCCACGTGGATCCACCGGTGGGCGCAGATCTCGAACTTGGCCGCCTCCCAGGAGGTGTTGGTGTGGGTGGCCCGGTACACGTGCCCGAACTGCGTTTCCGAGGCCGACCGGTCGGCCTTGACGTCCAGCGGGAAGGCGGCCTTCAGCAGCTTCTCCGTCTCGTGCCAGTCGACCTCCGTGACGATGTCGACCGTCCCGGCGCCCGCCCGCAGGGTGAGGTACTGGGTCGCCCTCGACCGGCCGAAGGAGCGGGCCACGCGCAGCGTCACCGCGTCCGGGCCGTCCGCCACGACCTCCAGCGAGTCGAGGTCCAGCAGGTCGGTGACGTTGTTGCGGTAGAAGGCGTCGATGTCCCACGCGTCCCACATGTTCGGGAAGTCCGGGTGGACCTGCAGCAGGTTGGCCGCCCCGCCCGGGGCCACCGCCTCCCGGCCGGCCGCCACGTCGTACGCCGAGACGATCAGCCCGCGGCCGTCGACCTCCACCCGCAGCCGCCCGTTGTCCAGGACGTGCCCGCCGCCGGTCCGCGGCGTGCGCCGCACCGGCCGGCCGGCCGCCGCCGGCCGGCCCGCGCCACCCGCCGGGACGCCGCGGCGGGCGTGCGGCGCGCAGTTGAAGACCAGCTCCGCGGTGGCCTCCCCGGCCAGCGCGAGCTGCGCCGCCAGCGTGATCGCCCGCAGCTCCTCGCCCACCCGCGCGTACGTCGCGCGGGCCTCGCGGTGCACCCAGGCAATGGACGACCCGGGCAGGATGTCGTGGAACTGGTGCAGCAGCACCGTCTTCCACAGCCGCTCCAGGTCCTCGTACGGGTAGGCGTACCCCGGCACCCGCACCGCCGCCGTGGCCGCCCACAGCTCGGCCTCGTGCAGCAGGGACTCGCTGCGCCGGTTGCCCTGCTTGGTCCGGGCCTGCGAGGTGTAGGTGCCGCGGTGCAGCTCCAGGTAGAGCTCGCCCGCCCAGACGGGGGCGTCCTCGTACTCGGCGCGGGCCTGCTCGAAGAAGGCGTCGGGCGTCTCGATCTCGACCCGCGGGGAGCCTTCGAGGTTCCGCTGGCGGGCGGCCCGGGCCAGGTGCTCGCGGGTGGGGCCGCCCCCGCCGTCGCCCCAGCCGAAGGGGACCAGGGAGCGCGACCCCCGGCCCTTCTCGCGGTAGTTGCGGGCGGCGTGGGCGAGCTGGGCGGCGCCGAGGTCGCTGTTGTACGTGTCGACGGGCGGGAAGTGGGTGAAGACGCGGGTGCCGTCGATGCCCTCCCAGCGGAAAGTGTGGTGCGGGAAGGGGTTCACCTGGGACCAGCAGATCTTCTGCGTCAGGAACCAGTGCGAGCCGGAGAGCCTGACGATCTGCGGCAGCGCGGCCGTGTAGCCGAAGGAGTCGGGCAGCCAGACGCCCCGGGTCTCGATCCCGAACTCGTCCAGGAAGAACTTCTTCCCGTACAGGAACTGCCGGACCATGGCCTCGCCGCCGACCATGTTGGTGTCGGACTCCACCCACATGCCGCCGACCGGCACGAAACGGCCCTCGGCGACCTTCTTCTTGATCCGCTCGAAGAGTTCGGGCCGATGGGTCTTGATCCACTGGAGCTGCTGCGCCTGCGACATGGCGTACACGAACTCGGGGTGCTCCTCCAGCAGTCCGAGCACGTTGGAGGTGGTCCGGGCCACCTTGCGGACGGTCTCGCGCAGCGGCCACAGCCAGGCCGAGTCGATGTGGGCGTGGCCGACGGCGCTGATCCGGTGCGCGGAGGCGTGGGCGGGCGCGGCGAGGACCGCGGCCAGCCGGGCGCGGGCGGCGGCCGCGGTGGCGGGCACGTCGGCCAGGTCCACCGCGTCGAGGGCCGCGTCGACGGCGCGAAGGATCTCGTACCGGCGGGCCTCGTCCTCGCCGAGCTGCATCATCAGGTCGTGGAGGACCTCCAGGTCCAAGGCGAGTTCCCAGACCTCGGTCTCGAAGACGGCGAGGTCCATCCGGGCGATCCGGTACAGGGGCCGGTCGCCGCTGGTGAGCCGGTCGCCCTCGTACGTGGGCCGGTGCTCGACGAGGACGGGGTTCGAGGCGGCTTCGACGTACCACTCGATCCGCTCGCCGCCGGCCGCGCGGTCGGCGACGCGGACCCAGTCGTTGTACGGGTTGAGCGCCTTGACCTCGCTGCCGTCGGCGCGGTGGACCAGGCCCTCGCACTGGAAGCCGGGCATCATCCGGTCGAAGCCCAGGTCGAGGACGGCCTCGACGGTACGGCCCGCCCATTCGGCCGGGACGGTGCCGGTGACCTTGAACCAGGTGGTGCCCCAGGCCGGCCCCCACTCCTCGCCGACGGCGCAGGGCCCGTACGGTGCGGCCAGCCCCTCGGCGACGGGCACGGGCTCGCCGGCGGCGTCCCAGCGCTCGATGGTGAGCGGGAGGGCGCCGGAGTACACGGCGGGCTTGATCCGCTCGCCCAGGACCCGGCGGAGGCGGTGTTCGGTGATGCTGCGGTCGTCGTGCATGCGGCGGCTCCGGGGTGTCTTTTCGTGGGCGGGAGGCGGCAGGGCGGCGGGCGACGGGGCGGAAGGCGGCGGGGGCGGGAGGCGCTCAGGTCTTGACCGCTCCCTCGCCGACGCCCTTGAAGAAGAAACGCTGGAGGGCGAAGAAGAGCAGCATCATCGGCAGCAGCGCGGCCATGGCGCCGGCGGCGATCAGGCGCTGGTCGTTGGTGGTGGTGGCCCCGGCGAGGGTCTTCAGGCCCAGTTGGAGCGTGTAGTGGTCGCTGTCGGTGAGCACCAGCAGCGGCCACAGGAAGTCGTCCCAGGCCCCCATGAAGCTCGTGATGCAGACGACGGCCAGCGAGCCCTTGGCGGCCGGGAGGAAGACCCGGGTGAAGCGGGTCCATTCGCCGGCCCCGTCCAGCACGGCGGCCTCCTCGATCTCCCGCGGCACGGCGAGGAAGGCCGAGCGCATGATCATGATGTTGAGGACGGAGACCGCGCCGGGGAGCCACACGCCGATGAGGGTGTCGACGAGGCCCATCCCGCGGATCGTGAGGAACATCGAGATCATCACGGACTCGAAGGGGAACATCAGGGTGGCCACGAGGAGGGTGAAGACGCTCGTGCGGCCCTTCCAGCCGGCTCGGGAGAGGGCGTAGCCGCCCATGGAGGCGAACAGCACGTTCGAGGTGACGGCCAGGGCGGCGACGGTGAGGGTGTTCGCGACGTAGCCGAGGAGCGGGAACGACTCGGCGACGCGGACGTAGTTGTCGAGGGTGGGGTGTGCGGGCAGCACGCCGTCGTAGACGTTCTCCGTGCGGCCGCGGATCGAGGTGAGGAACTGCCAGGCGATGGGCCCGAGCATCACCACCAGCATCAGGAGCAGCACGGCGTACCGGGCGGCGAGCGCGATGCGGCGGGGCGGTCCGGTCAGGGTGCTCACCCTTCGTCTCCCTTCGACAGGCGGCGGCCCAGCAGGCTGAAGGCCAGGGTGAGGAGGAACAGCAGGAGGGAGACGGCCGAGGCGTAGCCGGTCTCGCCGGCGAAGCCGAGGCCGACCTGGCGGATCAGGAAGGGCAGGGTGCGGGCGCCGCCGCCGGGGCCGCCGCTCTCGCCGCCCAGGATGTAGATCTCGGTGAAGACGCGCAGGGCTGAGATGGCGGAGAGGGTGCCGACCAGCAGCATCATCGGCTTCACCTGCGGGATCGTGATGCTGATGAAGCGGCGGACGGGGCCGGCGCCGTCGAGGGCGGCCGCCTCGTGGAGGGAGGCGGGCACGTTCCCGAGGGCGGCGAGGTAGAAGACCATGTAGTAGCCGAGGCCCTTCCACACGGTCACGATCATGGCGGAGACGAGCAGCACGCGGCTGTCGGTGAGGAAGGGGACCGGCTCGGAGACGAGCCGGAGCCTCGCGAAGACGGTGTTGACCAGGCCGTCGCTGCGCAGCACCCACTGCCAGATCAGGCCGACGACCACGGCCGAGGCGATCACCGGCGTGTAGAAGGCGGAGCGGAAGAACCCGATGCCGGGCACTTCCGCCTGCACCAGCACGGCGAGGGCCAGCGGCAGCAGGACCAGGCAGGGCACGACGACGAGCAGGTACAGCACGCTGTTGCCGGCTGCGGTCCAGAAGTCGGGGTCGGCGAAGGCGCGGGTGTAGTTGTCGAAGCCGACGAAGGTCCCGCCCTGGAGGATCCGGGCGTCGGTGAAGGACAGCACGACGGTGTTGACGAACGGCCACAGGCTGAACAGGACCACCGTCACCAGCCCGGGTGCGAGGAAGAGGTACGGGGTCCACCACGCCCGGTGCGGCAGCCCCGGTTCGGCCGCCGTGGTCCGCAGGGTCGCCGTACGGGTGCGGGCACGGGCGGGGGTCACTTGCGGGCCGCGTGGGCGAGGAGCTTGTTGGCCTCCTCCTGTGCCTTGCGTACGGCCGTCTTCGCGTCCTGCTCGCCCTGGATGGCCTTCTGCACCTCGCGTACGACGGCGTCGCCGACCTGGTTGGTCCACTGCACGGGGGTGTTGGCGTCGAGCGCGGCGGTCTTCAGCTGTTCGGCACCGACGGCGCGGGCGACGGTGTCCGCGTCCGTGCCGTCGCCGCGGTCGGCGAAGCGCGGGTCGGCGAGGCCCTGGGCGTTGGAGGGGTAGATGGTGGCGTTCTTCGAGAACTCGACCTGGTTGGGGCCGTTGGTGACCCACCGGGCGAACTCGGCCGCCGCGTCGAGGTGCTTGGTGTCCTTGCGGATGCCGAGCGACTGGGCGTAGATGCCGATGTGGCCGAGCCTGCCGGTGACGGCCGGTGCGACCTGCGTGTCGGCATAGACCTGCGGGGCGTTCTGTTTGATGTCCCGGACGAAACCCGGGGAGCCGGGGCCGAAGACGAGCTTTCCGCTGCCGTACAGCTGGTTGATGTCGTCGGCCTTGAGGAGGGACTCCTTGGGCATGGCGCCCTTGGCGTAGAGGTCCTTCATCCGCTCGACCCAGGCGACGGCCGTGGCGGTGTCGAAGGTGAACCGGTCCTGCTGGTCGTTGAGGATCGGGACGCCCATCTTCTGCCAGTCCCCGGGCAGCCGGCCCTTGGGATCGGCCATGAAGGCGGCGTACTGGCCGCCCGACGCGGCGGCGATCCGGTCCGCGCAGTCGAAGAACTGCTCGACGCTGGTCGGCGGCTTGTCGGGGTCCAGGCCGGCCTTGCGGTAGAGCTCCTTGTTGTAGGTGAGGATCTCCGGGGTGACGTACCAGGGGTAGGCGTACACGCCGTCGCCCTTGCCGGGGAGCCTGAACTGCTGCCAGGCGCCGGGCACGTACTCCTTGGCCGACTCGCCGTCGAGTCTGGCGACGTCGACGAGGAGGCCGCGGTCGCCGAGGAGCTGGAAGGAGTCGGTGGAGAGGTTGACCACGTCGGGGAGGGCTCCGGCCTGGGCGTCGGCGACGAGCTTCTCGTTGTAGCCGTCGCCGGGGACGTCCTCCCACTTCACCGTGGCCCCGGGGTACTTCTTCTCGAAGGCGTCGATGACGCCTTGGACGTACGCCGTGTACTTGGGCTTGAGCTGGAGGGTGCGGAAGGTGATCTCGCCGGACACCTCGCCGGTCCGCTGCGCCTCCTTCGCATCGGCCGGACCGCCGCCGAGGCCGCATGCGGAGGCGGACAGGAGGGTGCCCGCCACCAGGGTGGCGAGGGCGGTGCGGGGCAGGTGCGAACGGTTCATCGTCGGCCGCCTTAGGGGGAGTTCCGGCCTCGCTGCCGGAGCGCGGGGCCACGCTGACCGCGCGGGGCGGGCGCGTCAATGCGGCCGGGCCGGCGGTGGCCGAGCAGGCGCGCCTGTCCTTTCGGTCCGGGAGGTTCCGACGACAGACCGGAGCCGCTCCGTCAACACGGCGGCGACCTGGACTGATGCGCTTTAGTCGGGGAGTTCGCGGAAGGGGTGCCGATTTCCCCGGCGGAGGCGGTCCGGTGCCGGAGTTTGACTTCTTATGGCCGGTTCGGGAAATCGGCACTAATGCGGTTTAGCTGTCGTCGCTCCGGGCGATCCGGGCGGCGATCCCGTCCAGCAGGGCGGCCAGGCCGAAGGCGTACAGCGATCCGGGGGACAGCTCGGCCGCGGGCGCGGCGGCGGCGAAGTGCGGCAGGGCGCCGCTCGCCAGGACCGCGTCCATCCGGCCCTGCCGGGCAGCCATCCACTGCTCGCCGGTGATCCCGCTGGCCCGTTCGGCGCGTACCTCGGGCTCCAGGTCGACGGCTTGGCCGCGGACGTAGCCGAAGAGGGCGACCGCGGCGTGCATGCGGGTGTCGGCGTCGAGGCCGAGGCCGTCCAGGGCGGCCAAGGCCCACTCGATGTGCCGCATGCCGTGGGGCGCGAGGAGCGGACGGCCCAGGTGCAGGGCGCCGGCCAGCCAGGGATGCGCGCGGTACAGGCGCCACTGGAGCGCGGCGGACAGCTCCAGGCGGGCCCGCCAGCCCTCGGGCGGCTGCGCGGGCAGCGGCTCGCCCGCGAAGGCGGCGTCCACCATCAGCGCCACCAGCTCCTCCTTGCCCGCGACATGGCGGTACAGGGACATGGTCGGCATGCCCAGCTCGGCGGCGATCCGCCGCATGGTGAGCCCGGCCGTCCCCTCCACGTCGGCCAGCGCGACGGCCGCCCGGACGATCCGGGCCCGAACGGCCGGGTCGTCGGCGGCTGCGGCGCCGGCGGCGGCCGACCCGGCGCGCGGGCGGGGCGCGGCGTCGGCGACCACCGTCCCGACCCCGGGGACGGCCCGGACCAGGCCCTCGTGGCGCAGGGCGGCCAGGGCCTTGGTGGCGGTGGCCATGGCGACGCCCCACCGCTGGGTGATCGCCCGCGTGGACGGCACCCGGTCCCCCGGTGCGAGCTCGCCGACCTCGATCCGGCGCCGCAGCTCACCGGCGATCCGCGCATAGGGCGGCTGGTCTGGAGTCGTACGGGGCATGGGGCACACCCTAGTGCACTAGTACACCTGGCCTTTCAAGCACTAGTACGGATTCAACAAAAGACGACTTCACAGTGGCCGAGCACGCTCGTACGTTGTACACATGACGCAGACGCAGAGCACCCAGACCGCCGAGAACGACCAGCACGCCCAGAACGCCCAGAACAACCAGACCGCCCGGACCGTCCTGATCTCGGGCGCCGGAGTCGCCGACCCGGCCCTCGCCTACTGGCTGCACCACCACGGCTTCCGCCCCACCGTCGTCGAGCGGGCCCCGCAGATGCGGCACGGCGGGTACGCCGTCGACTTCCGCGGCGAGGCCCTGGACGTCCTGGACCGGATGGGCCTGCTGGAGCAGGTCCGGGCCTTGGACACCGAGATGGGCGACGCCGTGATGGTGGACGGGGCGGGCCGGCCGTACGCCACGCTGCCCGCCGTGGTCTTCGCCGGTGATCTGGAGGTCCCCAAGGGCAAGCTGACCAAGCTGTTGTACGAGGCCACCCGGCACACCGCCGAGTACCTCTTCGGCGACTCGATCGCCGCGCTGGAGGAGGACGGCGACGGGGTGCTGGTCACCTTCGATCAGGCGCCGCCGCGCCGCTTCGACCTCGTCGTCGGCGCCGACGGGCTGCACTCGCGGACGCGGGCCCTGGCCTTCGGCCCCGAGGAGCGGTTCGTGCGCCACCTCGGCATCCACACCGCCATCTTCGGCGTGCCGAACCATCTGGGCCTGTGCAACACCGGCCGGTTGTACGTCTCCCCCGGCAAGGCGGCCAACGTCTTCTCCGACGGCAGCAGCGCCGACCGGGCCCGCGCCGCCCTGCACTTCGCGGCCGACGGCCTGGAGTACGACCGGCACGACCGGGCGGAGCAGCGGCGCATCGTGGCCGAGCGGTTCGCGGGCGAGGCCTGGGAACTGCCCCGCCTGCTCGCGGAGATGGAGACCGCGGAGGACTTCTGGTTCGACGCCAACGCGCAGGTGGTGATGGACACCTGGGCCGCGGGGCGGGTCGTGCTCCTCGGCGACGCCGGCCACTGCGCGGCGCCGACCTCGGGGCGCGGCACCTCGCAGGCGCTGATCGGTGCGTACGTCCTGGCCGGTGAGCTGGCCCGGGCGGGCGGCGACCACGGGGCCGCGTTCGCCGCATACGAGGCGTACATGCGCCCCTTGGTGGCCGAGCACCAGGCGGTGGGGCGGGAGGGCGCCGAGCGGTTCTTCATGCCCGCCCCCACGCAGGAGGTGCTGGACATGCTGGCGGCCAACGCTCCGGAGCAGGCCCGCACGGAGCCGGTGCGCCTGCCCGACTACGCGGCGGCCCGCTGACCGTGCTCACTGTTCGACCGACGCCCCGGGAGCTACAAGGTCGGCGGGGTCGGTGTTCGCGCCGCACAGGACCACGGCCACCCGCTCCCCCAGCGGCTCCGGCGCCCCGCGTACGGCGGCCAGGGCCGTGGCGGCGCCGACCTCGACCACGATGCGGTGCTCCTCCCACAGGGCCCGCCGGGCGGCGGTGATGGCGCTGTCCGGGACCAGCACCGAGCTCACGCCGGGATGCCGGGCTGCGGCCAGCGCGTCCGCCGAGACGCGGGCCGCGCCGAGCGAGTCGGAGGCCACCGAGTCGACGGTGACGTCCACGGGCCGGCCCGCCTCCAGCGCCGCGTTCAGGGCCCGGCAACCCTCGGGCTCGGCTGCGACGACGCGGATGCCGTGCTCCCGGGCGGCGGTGGCCACCCCGGCCAGCAGCCCGCCGCCGCCGACCGCGACGACGACCGTGTCCACGCCGGGCAGCCCGGCCCGGATGTCGTCCACCAGGGTGCCCGCGCCGGCCGCGATGAGCGGGTGGTCGTACGCGTGGCTGCTCAGGGCGCCGCTCGCCGCGGCGAACTCCCGGCAGGCGGCCAGCGCGTCGGCGTACCGCTCCCCGACGAGCCGTACGTCGGCCCCGTACCGGGCGAGCCGCTCCACCTTGACGCGCGGCGCGGTCGCCGGCAGGAACACGGTGGCGGGGACGCCCTGCGCGCGGGCCGCCCAGGCGCAGGCGAGGCCGGCGTTGCCGCCGGAGGCGATGGTGACGCCGGTGTCGGGGAGGGTGCCGGCGGCGCGGTGCGCGGCGAGGAAGTTGTGGGCGCCGCGGGCCTTGAAGGAGCCGGTGTGCTGGAGGTACTCCAGCGCGTACCAGAGGCCGTCGGCGGCGGGCACCACGGCGGCGGGGCGCACGGCCCCGGCTATCCGGTCGGCGGCCGCGCGCACCGCGGCGGCGTCGAGCTGCTGTTCCACGATCGCTCTCCCTTCGACTGTGCGGTCAGGCCCCGTCGGGCCGGGCCGCCTCGATCAGCTGGCGCAGGGCGCCGTAGTACACCTCGTGGTCGGTCAGGGCGGGCAGTACGTCGGCCAGCCCGGCCGAGAGCACGGGGAACTCCTCGGGATCCAGTGCGGCGAGGGCCGCCCGCGAGGCGGCGGTGGCCGCGGCCGGGTCGCGGTGGTCGACGAAGGCGGCGCAGCCGAGCGTGAGCAGGTAGAGGCGGCGGTAGACGGTCACCGCCTCGACGAGGGTCATCCCGGCGGCCACGCTGTCGGTGAGGGCGGGTTCGACGAGCCGCGCCAGCAGCCGGCGGCCCATCCAGGGGCGGCCGCCGCGCAGGGCCGGCAGGCCCGGATGTGCGACGAGCAGCCGGTACAGGGCGGTGAACCGCAGCTCGGTCGCCTCGGCCCAGCCGGTTCCGGGCGGGATCTCGGGCAGGAGGCCGGCCAGGTGCTCGGTGCACAGGTCGAGCAGGCCCGCCAGGTCGGTGCAGCGGCGCTGGACGGTGGCGTGCGAGACGCCGAGCCGGTCGGCGAGGGCGCGGAAGCTGAGCGCTCCGGGGCCCTGCTCGTCCAGGATCTGCAGGGCGGCGACCGCGATCGCCTCGGGGGTCGCGTGTTCCAGGGCCGTTGATCTCCTCGGCATGGATACACCGTATCAGCCGGTGTAACTTCCGGTGTATCTGCCGCCGTGTCTTTCGTTGTGTCAACGTCGTGTCCTCCGCCGTATCGGTCAGCGTCACCCAGGCGCACCTACCCGATCGTGTGATCGCGGGTACACCCGAATTGCTGGTCATCGGGCCACGACCCGCACATGGCGTTGACAGGGAGTAGTCACGCGGCTGCACTGGGCGGCACCTGCCCCACTGCAAGGAGTCCCTCGTGCCGCCTCGCCTGCGTACGTCGCTCCCTTCTCTGACCGCGGCCGCCCTGCTCGCCCTCTGCCTCGCCCCGGTCCCGGCGACGGCCGAGCCCACCGCCACCTCGGACACCCCGCTCGCGCCGACCCCGCCCATGGGCTGGAACAACTGGGCGCACTACATGTGCGACATCGACGAGGCCAAGGTGGTCGCCAACGCCGACGCGCTGGTCGCGAGCGGGCTGGCGGCCAAGGGCTACGACACGGTGACCGTCGACGACTGCTGGATGACCAAGAGCCGGGACGAGCAGGGCGCGCTGGTCGTCGACACGCAGAAGTTCCCGCACGGGATGGCCTGGCTGGGCGAGTACCTGCACGCCAAGGGGCTGAAGTTCGGCATCTATGAGGACGCCGGCTCGCTCACCTGCGAGAAGTACCCCGGCAGCGGCTCCCCCGACGGCGGCGGCGCGGACCACTACGCGCAGGACGCACGGCAGTTCGCGGCCTGGAAGGTCGACTACGTCAAGATGGACGGCTGCAACCTGTGGGTGCCGCCCGGGAAGACGAAGGAGGAGGCCTACCGCGACGCCTACCACGCCGTGGCCGACGCGCTGCGCGACAGCGGCCGGACCATGGTGCTCTCGGCCTCGGCCCCCGCCTACTTCCAGCAGGGCGAATGGGGCGGCCCCGACTGGCACAGGGTGCTCGGCTGGGTCGGCGAGACCGGCCAACTGTGGCGCGAGGGCAAGGACATCAAGGTCTACAACCCCGCCGCGCCGGCCACCTCCCGCTGGAGCTCCGTCCTCGGCAACTACGGCTACAACCGCTGGCTCGGCCGGTACGCGGGCCCCGGGAACTGGAACGACCCGGACTTCCTGATCGCCGGCGCCCCCGGGCTCACCGACGCCGAGAGCCGCACCCAGGTCGGCCTGTGGGCGATGATGGCCGCCCCGTTCATCCTGTCCTCCGAGGTCTCCAAGCTCACCCCGGGCGGACTGGCCGCCCTCGGCAACGACGACCTCATCGCCCTGGACCAGGACCCGATGGGCCGCCAGGGCGCGGTGGTCTCCGCCAACGCCACCTTCGAGGTGCTGGCGCGGCCGCTGGCGGGCGGCGACCGCGCCGTCGCCGTGCTCAACCGCTCGGGCAGCACCCGGAACATCTCGGTCCCGCTCGCCGACATCGGCCTGTACGGGTGCACGGTCACCGCCAAGGACCTGTGGAGCGGCGCGAGCACCCAGGTCGCCACCTCCCTGACCGGGACGCTGGCCGGGCACGACACCGCCGTGTGGCGGCTCACCCCGGGCCGCGGCTGCGGCGGGGCCGTCCCCACCGGGCAGGTGACGGGCAACGGCGCCACCTGCGCCGACGGCGCCAACACCACCGGGACCGGGGCCGTGGTCCTGGCCCCGTGCACGGCCGGAGCCGACCAGCGGTGGGTGCTCGGCGGCGGCGCGACCCTGCGGCTGGCCGGTCAATGCCTGTCGGCGGGCGAGGACGGCGCCGTGGAGCTGGCCCGGTGCGCGCCCGGGCAGCCCGGGCAGAGCTGGAGCCACCGCCGGGACGGCGCCCTGGTCGAGGACGTGAGCGGGCTGTGCCTGACGGCGCCAGCGGCGGCCGCCACGCCGGACGCGCCGACGCCGCGGCTGCGCCTGGAGGCCTGCGGCGACCACCGCACCGACCAGGCCTGGTCCCTGCCGGTCTGACGCACCGCCGGCCCGCGGGCCGGATCCCGGGCGCCCAACGCCGCGGGGTCCGGCCCGGAACACCCCTGCCGCGTCCACGGGGCGCACCCGCCGACACCTCCGGTGTCCCTGGCGCATGCCGTGATCCAGCACACGACCGAGCGGACGACGGACCCATGACGAACCACCCCGACTGCACGCGGGCGGCGACGGACCCGCAGCCGCGGCTCCCCCGCCGCCGGACCCGCCGCCCCCGCACCCTGGCCGCGCTGCCCGCCGCCCTGCTGGCCCTGGTCTGCGCGGGGATCGCCCCGGGTGCGGCCGCCCCGGCCCGCGCCGCTGCCGGACCGGCCCCTGCCGGTGCGTACGGAGCAGCCGGCGCGCAACCGTCCCGGAGCTTCGACACCGGCCCCGCGCGGGCCGCGCTGAAGCGGCTGCTGCCGCGCCACGCCGCCCAGTTCACGCTCGTCGCCGACCCGGCGGCGGCGGGCCGGCCCGACACCTTCACCGTGTCGGGGAGGGCCGGTGCGATCACCGTCCGCGCCACCACCGGGGCCACCCTCCTCACCGGCGTCGGCTGGTACCTCCAGCACGTCGCCGGCGCCGACATCGGCTGGCCCGGCGACAGCCTCGGCCAGCTGCCCGCGCGGCTGCCGGCCGTGCCCGCGCCGGTCACCCGCAGTGCCCTCGTCCCGCACCGGTACGCCCTCAACGACACCGACGACGGCTACTCGGGCCCGTACCGCACCTTCGAGCAGCACCGGCGGCAGATCGACCTGCTGGCCCTGCACGGCATCAACGAGGTGTTCGTGCAGGTCGGCGCGGAGTACCCGTACTACCGGGCGCTCCAGGGCTTCGGCTACTCGGCCGCGGAGCTGCGGGAGTGGATCCCCGCCCCCGGCCACCAGAGCTGGTGGCTGCTGCAGAACCTGAGCGGCTTCGGCGGCCCCGTCTCCGAGCGGCTGATGCGCGAGCGCGCCGAACTCGGGGCGAGGATCGCCGAGCAGCTGCGCGGGCTCGGCATGACCCCGGTGCTGCCCGGCTACTTCGGGACCGTGCCGCCGGGGTTCGCCGCCCGCAACGAGGGGGCGCGGACCGTGGCGCAGGGCGACTGGGCGGGCTTCGACCGGCCCGACTGGCTGGACCCGTCCTCGCCGGCGTTCCCGAAGGTGGCCGCCGCGTACTACGCGGAGCAGCGCGCGGTGTTCGGGGACAGCGCCATGTACCGGATGAGCCCGCTGCACGAGGGCGGCACGGCCGGCGCGGTCGACGTCGGGGCGGCGGCCGGCGCGGTCCAGTCGGCCCTGCACGCCGCGCACCCCGGGGCGCTGTGGGCGGTGCTGGGCTGGCAGGACAGCCCCCGCAAGGAGCTGCTGGCGGGGGTCGACACCTCGAAGCTGCTGATCCTGGACGGGCTGTCCGACCGGTACAACCGCCTGGACCGGGAGACCCGCTGGGGCGGGGCGCCGTACGCGCTGGGCACGATCTACAACTTCGGCGGGCACACCACCGTCGGCGCCAACACCTCCGTGTGGATCGACCGGTTCGGCTCCTGGCGGGCCAAGGACGCCAGTGCGCTGCGCGGCACCGCGTACCTGCCGGAGGCGACCGGCACCAACCCGGCCGCGTTCGACCTGTTCACGGACCTTGCCTGGGAGCCGGGGCCGATCGACCAGCGGGCGTGGTTCGCCGGTTTCGCGGCCCGGAGGTACGGGCGGCCGGACGCCGAGGCCGCCGCCGCGTGGGAGGAGCTGCGCAAGGGCCCGTACAGCACCTCCTCCGGCCTGTGGTCGGAGTCCCAGGACAGCCTGTTCACCGCCCGGCCGAGCCTGACCGCGGCGGGGGCGGCGTACTGGAGCCCCAAGTCGATGCGCTACCCGGCCGATTCGGTACGGCGGGCCCTGGAGCACCTGCTGAAGGTGGATCCGCGGCTGCGCAGCTCCAGCGCGTACCGCTTCGACCTGGTGGACACGGCCCGCCAGGCCCTCGCCAACCACTCGCGGGTGCTGCTGCCGAGGATCAGGGCCGCGTACGAGGCCGAGGACCTGGCCGCGTTCCGGGAGCTGACCGCCGCCTGGGCGGACGCGGAGCGGCGGCTGGACGCCCTGACGAGCTCCGACCCGAACTTCCTGCTCGGGCCCTGGCTGGCCGCGGCCCGGTCGTGGGGCGCGGACGGGGCGGAGAAGGACCGGTACGAGTACGACGCCCGGTCGATCCTGAGCGTGTGGGGCCGGCACAGCACCAGCGAGGGCGGCTTCCTGCACGACTACGCGAACCGGGAGTGGGGCGGCCTCATCCGCGAGCTGTACGCACCGCGCTGGGCGGCCTACTTCGCGGCGCTGGAGGAGGCGCTGGTGAAGAAGGCGGCGCCGCGGGAGATCGACTGGCACGCCTTCGAGGAGGCGTGGGCGCGGCGGACCACGCCGCAGCCGGGCGGTGCGGGCGGCCCGACGGGGAACCCGTACGCGCTGGCGGCCGGGGTGTCCTCGGCCCTCGCGGCGGCCGAGCAGCCGGCCGGACGGCTCACCCGCGGCGGGTGAGGCTTGCGCCCGCCGTCACTCGTCCGGGGGAATCTCGCCGCTCCTGGGAGGGAGAACCCGGCGGCACAGCGCCGCGCCGGGCGGGCACTCGCTTCACTGGCCCGGAAGCGGACCGGGGCGCTTGCCGGAACGATCCGGCGACCGCCCCTCTGCCGACGCCGTGACGGCCCGACGCGAGCAGGAGTGCACCGAGCATGCCCCAGACCGGACACGAGCGGCCCGGACGACCCGTGCAGCACACGCCCGGCTGCGACCGGCCCCAGGAGGTACCACGGCCCGCCGACCCGCGTGAGCTGCTCACGGACGGGGTGGTGGAGCTCCGCAAGCGCGGCGAACTCGCGGCCGGTCCGTCGGACGAGGACACCGAGGACCCGCTGGCAACCATGGCCCGACGAACAGCCGAACGAGCCACCCAACGCATCGCCGCCAAGTCCCGAACCCGCGCCTAGCGCGACGCACATCAAGCCCGCGCGGCGCACACTGAGCCCGCGCGGCGATTGAGCGCACCGGGCGCGCAGCGCACGGAACACAAGCCGGACACGCGCGGCGGGGACCGGCCCCGCCCGCGGCAAAACAAGCCCGCGCGGCGATTGAGCGCACCGGGCGCGCAGCGCACGGAACACGGGCATGCCGCGCCACACTGGAACCCGTGACCGGAGTGAAGGCAGGCCTCGGGCGCCGGCGCAGCCTCCTGGGCGGCGCCGTGAGCGGGCTGGTCGCGGCCTTCGCGGGCCTCGCCGTGGCCGAGCTGGCCGCGGCGGCGGTCCGGCCCGAGGCCGCCCCGGTGACCGCGGTCGGCGGGGCCGTGGTCGACCTCACGCCCGCGGCCCTGAAGGAGTGGGCGATCCGGCAGTTCGGGACCGCCGACAAGCTGGTGCTCGCGCTCGGGATCATCCTCGTCCTGGGAGCGGTGGCGGCCGCCGCCGGGGTGCTCGCGGTCCGCCGGCTGCCGGCGGGCCTCGCCGTGGCGGGCGCGTTCGGGCTGGTCGGGGCCGTGGCCGCAACGAGCCGGCCGGAGGCGTCCTGGCGCGATGCGCTCCCCTCGCTGGCGGGCGGGCTGGCCGCGGCCGGGGTGCTGTACCTGCTGGTGCGCGCGCTGCTCCGACCGCGCCAGGCCGGTGCACCGCCGGGCGGAGCCGGCGCGCTGGACCGGCGCGGCTTCGGCCGGCTGGTCGCCGCCACGCTCGCCGCCTCAGCCGGCATCGGCTACGCGGGCCGCCGCCTCGGCGCGTACAGCTCCCTCGGGGCCGGCACCTCCCGGGCGGGCCTGGTGCTGCCGCAGCCGGACGTGCCCGCCCCGCCCGTGCCGCCCGGCGCGGAGCCGGCGGTGCGCGGGATCTCCCCCTTCCTCACCCCGGCCCGGGACTTCTACCGGGTGGACACCGCCCTGGTGGTGCCGCGCGTGGACGCCGACACCTGGCGGCTGCGGATCCACGGCGAGGGCGTCGCGCGTCCGGTGGAGCTGGACCTGCGCGCGCTGCTGGCCCGCCCGCTCGTCGAGCACGACATCACCCTCACCTGCGTGTCGAACGAGGTCGGCGGCCCGTACGCGGGCAACGCCCGCTGGCTCGGCGTGCGCCTCGCCGACCTGCTGCACGAGGCGGGCGTACGGCCGCCCTCCCGCGGCGGCCCGGCCGACCAGCTGGTCGCGCGCTCCGTGGACGGCATGACCATCGGCACGCCCGTGGAGACCGTCATGGACGGGCGGGAGGCGCTGCTCGCCGTCGGGATGAACGGCGAGCCGCTGCCCTTCGCCCACGGCTTCCCCGTCCGCATGGTCGTCCCGGGCCTGTACGGCTACGTGTCCGCCTGCAAGTGGCTGCGCGAGCTGCGCCTGACCCGCTTCGCCGCGTACGACGCCTACTGGGCGCGCAGGGGGTGGGCGGCGCAGGCCCCGGTGAAGACGCAGTCCCGCATCGACACGCCCCGCCCGTCCGCCGAACCCCTCGCGGGCCGGGTGGCGGTGGCCGGGGTGGCGTGGGCGCAGCACCGCGGGATCGCCCGGGTGGAGGTACGGGTCGACGGGGGCCCGTGGCAGGAGGCCCGGCTGGCGGACGCGGACGGCGTCGACACCTGGCGGCTGTGGTCCTGGCCCTGGGAGGCGACCCCGGGCCGGCACACGCTGCAGGTCCGGGCCACGGACGGGGGCGGCGCCGTCCAGACGGAGGAGGTCCGGCCGCCCGTGCCCGACGGGGCGACGGGCCTGCACACGGTGACGGTGCACGTCCGGCCGCGCCCGGCGGCCACGGCGGCCGGCGCGGCGGCACGGACAGGGTGACGGTCGGCCGGTCGGCCGGGGCCAAAAGGGGAGCAAACCGTACATTTAGCCATCCCCTTCCCTCCGGATGGGCGGAGAGCAACGTCAGGAGCCGGCCCCCGTGGAGCTCACCAGTACCCCGCTGTTCGTCACCCTGATCACCGTCACCGTGCTCGCGATGCTGGCCGCGCTGCTGCTGTGGAACCGGATCCCGGGCCCCGGGTGGGTGCGCTGGCCGGCGCGGGTGCTGATGCTCGCCGTGTGCCAGCTGACCGCCATCACCGTGACCGCCGCGTGGATCAACGGCAGCTACGGGCTCTACTCCTCCTGGGACGAGCTGCTGGGCACCGGGAACGGGCAGGACGCCTCCGCGATGACCGGGCCGACGACGAGCCGGGCCCGCTTCGCGCCGGGCGGTGACGGCACGCAGACCGCCTGGTTCCGCGGTACGCACTCGAAGCTGGCCGGCCAGGTGATCGTGTGGACTCCGCCCGAGTACCGGGCCCCGGGTGCGCAGCGGACCCGGTTCCCGGTGCTGGTGCTGCTGCACGGCTACCCGGGCTCGCCGCGGACGTGGATCGACCTGGGCGGGATGCCGGGCGCGCTGAAGCAGCTGATCGCGCTGGGCGCGTCGCGCCCGTTCATCCTCGTGATCCCGGAGATCTACCCGGGCGGGGTGAACACCGACTGCAGCAACACGCCCGGCCGGAAGGTGGCCGACTGGCTCGCGCGGGACGTGCCGGAGCTCGTCGCGAAGAACTTCCGCACGCTGCGCGAGCCCGCGGGCTGGGGGCTGCTGGGCGTGTCCACCGGGGGGTTCTGCGCGGCGAAGCTGCCGCTGCAGTACCCGAAGGTGTTCCGGGCCGGAGCGGCCCTGGACCCGGACCCGTTGACCGGCGACCCCGAGGTGCTGCCCGATGCGGTGCTGCGGGAGCGCAACAGCCCGATGTGGCTGGTCCGGCAGGCGCGGAAGGCCGACGTCGGGCTGTTCCTGGCCACCTCCGCGCAGGACCGGGAGAGCCCGCCGCAGCAACTGGACGCGTTCGTCCGGGCCGCGGCGGGCAGCGGGGTCCGCGTCAAGACCCTCGTCCGGCCCGCCGGCGGCCACAACTTCCAGACGTGGAGCGGGATGTACCCCGATGCGCTGGGCTGGCTGAGCACCGAGCTGTCGGCGCCTGTCACCGGCCACGGCCGGTGACAGGCGGGTGGCGGCGTCGGCGAACAGACTGAAGCGGTACGTTCTGTG
Organism: Streptomyces sp. NPDC032472; assembly: GCF_040636955.1. Lineage (NCBI taxonomy): Bacteria > Bacillati > Actinomycetota > Actinomycetes > Kitasatosporales > Streptomycetaceae > Streptomyces > Streptomyces sp. NPDC032472. Next base: position 2,423 of record NZ_JBEZVK010000067.1, on the reverse strand, counting down.
CCCGCCCGGGCCCCCCGCCGCCCGCCGCGCGGGACCCGCCCGGTCGACCGTACGGGCCGACCCACCCGTCCGGGAGGACGCCCACGACCCGCCACCTCCGGCGGCGGGCGCTCGGCCCGCTCGCCCTGCTCTCCGCACCGGCGCTGGTGCTGCCGGCGGTCGTTCCCGCGGCCGCCGCCCGGCCGGCGGCCGCAGTGACCGCCCCGTCGATCGGGCGTGGGGGAGGTCGTGGGCGTCGCCGGTGGTGGTCGCGGTCTCCTCCACGCCCCAGTCGATGCCGATGGCACGGCCGGTGGCGGGCAGGACCTCGGGCACCGCGGCGGCCACGAACGAGGCGTACCAGTGCCCGAGGCTGTCCCGGTACACACGCACCGACGACGGAGCGGACGGAAGGTCACGCGACCACACCACGGTCAGGACGATCCCGCCGGCCAGGTGCAGGCGGCGTCCTGCAGGCGGAAGCCGCGCTGGGTGTGGTTCGGCGTGGGCAGCGCCTCGCGCTTCTTCGCCTTGATGTCCTTCAGCGCCTTCACCCAGACCGTGGACCGTGCGGGGCACCGCCACGCACTCGTTCCACACCCACCTGCACCGCGCCCACTCGCCCTCCAGAGCAGCGAGCGCGGTCGACGACACACGCAGCCGAAACGTGTACCGGGCGGGCCCGGCCACGTCGACCACCACCTCTGATGCCGTCATGACGATCAACCTGTACGCCCCCACCGACAAAAGGCCGGGGCTTCCCGGGAGAAGCCCGATGGCCTACGCCCGCGGCCTGCCGGGGCGGACCGGAAGGGCCTGGACGCTGTTGCCGATGAAGCTGCGCTGGCGGGGCAGTTCGGCCTCGGGGACGGCGAGGTCGAGGTCCGGGAAACGGGTGAAGAGCCGTTCCAGGGCGATCGTGGCCTCCAGCCGGGCCAGCGGGGCGCCGACGCAGTAGTGAGCCCCCTGCCCGAAGGAGAGGTGCCGGGCCGCGCCGGGCCGGGTGACGTCGAAGCGGTCGGCGTCCGGGCCGTGGAAGGCCGCGTCGCGTCCGGCGGCGGTGTAGCCGGCGAGGACCGGGGTGCCCTGCGGGATCACGGTGCCGCCGAGGGGCAGGTCGCGGGTGGGGTAGCGGAAGGGGAACCAGCTGACGGGGCCGTCCCAGCGCAGCGTCTCGTCCACCACGTCCGACCAGCCGGCCTTGCCGTCCAGGACCAGCGCCAGCTGGTCGCGGTGGGTGCACAGGGCCCGTACGGCATTGCTGATCAGGTTGAGGGTGGTCTCGTGACCGGCGACCAGCATCAGGCGCATGGTGCCGATGAGTTCGGCCTCGCTGAGCCGGTCGCCGTCGTCCTCGCGGGCGGCTATCAGGGCGCTGGTCAGGTCGTCGCCGGGGGCGGCCCGGCGGGCGGCCGCGATCGTGCCGAGCAGCTCGACGAGCTCGCGTACGGCGGCCAGCACCTCCGCCGGGGTGGTGTCGGTGGCGATGACCACCGTGTAGGTGAGGTCGTGGAGCCGGCCGCGGTGTTCGGGGTCCACGCCGAGCAGTTCGCAGATGACGCTCAGCGGGAGCGGGAGCGCGAAGTGGGTGCGCAGGTCCGCGATGCCGTCGGGGTCCTCGGAGGCGGCCCGGCCGAGGTCGTCGAGCAGGCCGGCGGTCAACTCCTCGATGCGGGGGCGCAGCCGCTCCACCTGGCGGGCGGTGAAGGCGTTGCCGACGAGGGAGCGCAGGCGGCGGTGGTCGGCGCCGTCGGCGGTGTGCATGCCCTGGGCGTTGGCGAAGACCCGCAGGGGCCAGTCGGCGGGGATCGTGCCGTCGTTCAGGGCCGGGCAGTGGCGGGAGTCCTTGGCCACGTCGGGGTGGGAGAGGAACTCCTTGAGCGCGTCGTGCCCCAGGACGACCGCTGCGGGCACCCCGCCGGGCAGCACGATGTCCGCGACGGGCCCCTGCGACGCCCGCAGGGCGGCGTTCAGGGCGTGCGGGCAGCCGCCGGCGGGGTCGACGGTGTGGGCGGGGGCGGGAGGGTGCGAGGACAAGCCGGTTCTCCTGACCGTATGGACGAATACCGGCCAACAGTGCGGCTTCCCTCCGGGGTTGTACAAGGGGCCCACCCCACTCCCGCCCACGCCCCGCCCTCCGGGGCACCCCCTCCAACCGGCTCCGCCGCCATCTGTGACGGGGCCCTGGCCGCCGTCCCCTTTGACGGGGGTTGGCATTTTCGGCCCCGCCGGCGCTTGAGGCACGGGGCCTGGGGCGGAACCCCAGAAGCCCAGCCGACTCCGCCGCCACCTGAGGCCGGCGCCTCCCCATCCCGGCTCCCGCCGAGGCCTGGAACCGGGGTCCGGCAATTCCAGCCCCGCCGGCGTTTGAGGCGCGGGGCCTGGCGGCGGCGCCCCAGGGAACCCGGCTCCGCCGGGCACCGGGCTCCGCCCGGACCCGCGCC
>NZ_JBEZVK010000066.1:0-36484 GCF_040636955.1 Streptomyces sp. NPDC032472 | reverse complement strand
GGGGCGGGGGGCGCCCCCGGGGGCGGCGCCCGGCCCCACCGTGCAACCCCGCCCCCGGGCCCCCCCCCCCCCCCCGCCGGCCCCCCCCCCCCCCCGCCCCGCCCCCCCCCCCCCCCCTGCCCGGCGGAGCCGGGTTCCTCGGGGCGCCGCCCCACGCCCTGCGCCTCAAGCGCCGGCGAGGCTGGAATGCCCGACCCCGGCTGCGACAACCATGGGCTGGCTCGGGGTTGCTGGGGCGCTGCCCCAGACCCCGCGCCTCAAGCGCCGGCGGGGCTGGAATGGTCGGGCCGCGGCTGCGAAGGCCGGCGGGGCCGGGCTGCTGGGGCTCCGCCCCAGACCCCGCGCCTCAAACGCCGGCGAGGCTGGATTGCCCCACCCCTGCGTCGGAGGCGGCGGGGCTGGATTGCCCCACCCCTGCGTCGAAGGCGGCGGGGCTGCAATGCCCCACCCCTGCGTCGAAGGCGGCGGGGCTGCAATGCCCCACCCCTGCGTCGGAGGCGGCGGCGCTGGAATGCCCTACCCCTGCGTCGGAGGCGGCGGGGCTGGAATGCCCTACCCCTGTGTCGGAGGCGGCGGGGCTGGAAGGGTCCACCCCCCCCGCGTCGGAGGCGGCGGGGCTGGAAAGGTCCACCCAACGCTTCGGAGGCGGCGGGGCTGGAGGCCGCCCGCCGCTTTGAAGGCGGCGGGCGGGTGGATGTGCCGGGGTCCGTGGGGCGGTGGCGGCATCATGGGGGCATGCGTATCGCGGTTACCGGGGCCAGCGGGCTCATCGGCAGGGCACTCGTGCGGTCGCTGCGTGCGGACGGCCACGACGTGGTCCGGTTCGTGCGGCGGGAGCCGGCCGCGGCCGACGAGGCGCGGTGGGATCCGCGTCGGGGTGGCGTCGACCCCGCCGCCCTGGCCGGTTGCGCGGCGGTGGTCCACCTGGCCGGCGCCGGGATCGGCGATCACCGCTGGACCGCCGCGTACAAGGAGGAGATCCGGGCCAGCCGGGTCGAGGGGACCGCGGCGATGGCCCGGGCGGTCGCCGCGCTGGACGAGCCGCCCGCGGTCTTCGTCAGCGGCTCGGCCGTCGGCTACTACGGGGACACCGGCGACCGCCCCGTCGACGAGACGGCCCCGCCCGGGCGCGGCTTCCTGCCGGAGGTGTGCGTGGAGTGGGAGGCGGCCGCAGACCCGGCCCGCCGGGCAGGGGTGCGGACGGTGTTCGCCCGCACCGGCCTGGTGGTCGCCGGCGAGGGCGGCGCGTGGGGCCGGATGTTCCCGGTCTTCCGGGCCGGGCTCGGCGGCCGGCTGGGCAGCGGCCGCCAGTACTGGTCGTACATCTCCCTGCACGACGAGATCGCGGCCCTGCGGCACCTGGTCGACACCCCGCAGTTGTCGGGCCCGGTCAACCTGACCGCCCCCGAGCCGCTGACCAACCGCGAGGTGACCGCGGCGATGGGGCGGGTGCTGCGCCGCCCGACGCTGCTCACGGTGCCGGCGCCCGTCCTGCGCGCGGTCCTGGGCGAGCTCTCCCAGGACGTGCTGGGCAGTCAGCGGGCGCGGCCGGTCCGGCTGTTGGAGTCGGGGTTCGTCTTCCGCCACCCCGGCATCGACGAGGCGATCCGGGCGGCGCTCGCGCGGCCGGCGGCCTGAGCAGCCGCTTCCGCTTCCGGGCGACACGCACGCGCCCTCCCCGTGCGACCGTTTGTGACCCGTGTGCGACCGTCGTGCGACCGGATCCGACCGTAATACCGCACCGAACTCGGGTTCCCCTGGAGCCCGTTGGGGGAAGGAGGATCCCCACACAGCCGCGCCGACCTCGGGGAGGGGCACGTGCTCAGCAGCTCGCACCACGCCGCACAGCATGCGGACGTCGTCATCGTAGGAGCCGGGGTCTCAGGACTCGCGGCGGCACAGCACCTGATCGCGGCGGGGGTCACCGTCACCGTCCTGGAGGCGGCGGACGACCCCGGCGGCCGGATGGCCACCGAGCACGCCGACGGCTTCCGGCTCGACCGGGTCGGCCAGCTGCTCAACACCTCGTACACGGAGCTCGACCGGACCCCCGGCCTCGGCTCCCTGGTCCTGCGGCCCTTCGCACCCGGGGTCCTCGTCCACACCGACGGCAAACCGCTGCGCGCCGGGGCCACCACCCCCGCCCGCGCGCTGGCCAGCGGCTCCTTCGACCAGGCCCGGCTCAGCGCCTACCTGGGCCGGCTCGCCGTGACCCCCGTCGAACGCGTCCTCGCCCGGCCCGAGCGCACCGCCGCGGCCGCCCTGCGCTCCCGCGCCCTCGGCACGACGCTGCGCCCGCTGCTCGCCGCCCTGCTGCGCGACCCGGAGCTCACCACCTCCAGCCGCGTCGCCGACCTGGCCCTGCGCGCCTTCGCCCGGGGCCGGCTCGCCGTGCCCGAGGGCGGCGCCGCGACCCTGCCCCGGCTGCTCGCCGCCGCCCTGCCGCCCGGCACCGTCCGCACCGGGGTCCGCGTCCGCTCGGTGGCGACCCAGCGCGTCACCACCGAGGAGCACGGCGAGTTCAGCTGCCGCTCCCTCGTCCTGGCCACGGGGGCGCGGGCCGCCGCCGGGCTGCTGCCCGGGCTGCGGGTGCCCGGCTTCCACGAGGTCACCGTCATCCACCACGCCACCGCCGCCCCGCTGCCCCGGGACGGCTCGCTCCTGCTCGACGGCGACCCCCGGTGGCCCGTCGCGCACACTGCCGTGATGAGCGCGGTCGACCCGACGCGGGCCCCCGCCGGCCGCAGCCTGGTCACCACCACCGTGCTCGGGCCGCCGCCGCCCGTGCGTACCGTCGCCTCGCGCCTGGCCCGGCTGTACGACACCGCCACCCGGGACTGGGAGCTCCTCGCCGTCCACCACGCCCCCGAGGCCGTGCCGGCGATGCCGCCCCCGTACGACCTGCGGCGCCCGGTGCGGGTCCTGGCCGGGCTGTACGTGTGCGGCGACCACCGCGACGCCAACACCGTCCAGGGCGCGCTGCACTCCGCCCGGCGCGCCTCCACCGCCGTCCTGCGCGACTTCGGCATCCGGCTTCCGGCCACCGCCGAGAGCAGCCTCCCGGCGGTGGCCTGAGAACCACCGGCGAAGGGCCCGGTTCCGCCCGGCGGAACCGGGCCCGTCTCACGTCGGCGCCGCTCACGTCTTATCCGCTCACGTCGGCGCCGCTCACGACGGTGCCGCCTACGACAGCGCCGCGACCCGGTCCCGGTAGGTCCGTACGGCCGCCGCGTCCCGGTAGGGCTCCAGCCGCCGCTCGAAGTCCCGTACGTACTCCACCGCGCGCACCGAGCGCATCTCCATCGCCTGCTGCGCCGCCTCCGCGGCCAGGGCGCACGCCTGGTCCAGCTCGCCCAGTCCCAGCCGGGCCGTGGCCAGCACCACCCGGCAGAACAGCCGCGAGCGGGCGAAGGCCGGCGCCCGCAGCTGCAGCGAACGCTCGGCGTGCTGCGCCGAGGCCCGGTACTGCTGGAGGTCGCGGTGGCAGTGCCCGAACTCGTCGGCGAGCTGGGCCTCGTCGAAGAACTTCGCCCAGTACGGCACGTCGTCCCCGGGCCGGGCCGCCCCCAGGGAGCGCTCGGCGCGCACCAGCGCGGCCGTCGCCGCCCGGACCTCGCCCAGCACCGCGTGCCCGCGCGCCTCGGCGGAGTGCAGTAGCGCCTGGACCACCGGCGGGGGGCCGGAGCCGACGCCCTGCTGGGCGACGCGGGCCAGCTGCACCGCCTCCCGGCCGTGGCCGAGGTAGACCGCCTGCCGGCTCATGGTCACCAGCACGTAGCTGCCGTACGGCCGGTCCGCGGCCGCCTGGGCGAGCCGCAGGGCCTGGACGAAGTAGCGCTGGGCGAGCCCGTGCGCGGCGATGTCGTACGAGGTCCAGCCGGCCAGCCGGGTCAGGTCGGCGGCGGCCGCGAAGAGCCGGCGGCCGGTGGTCTCGCCGTAGGTGCCGCGGAGCATCGGCTCGGCCTCGTGCTCCAGGTAGCGCACGAGGGCCTGGCGGGCGTGACCGCCGCCGTAGGTCTGGTCGAGGGTCTTGAACAGCTCGCTGACCGAGCGCAGTGCGGCGATGTCCCCGCCGGTGACCCGCTGGCCCGGTCCGCGGTCGATCTGCCGCTGGCGGGGCACCGAGGTGCGCCCCTGCATCGGGACCCGGGCCGCGGCGGCCGGGTCCGCGCCGCGGCCCACCCGCTCGTCGGGCCGCCCGATCAGCCAGTCCCGGCTGGGCACCACCAGCCCGGCCGGGGTGAATGCGATCTTCCGCAGCTCGGCGTGGGAGCCGGAGTCCTTGCGCCACAGTCCGCTGGCGATGTCCACCGCCTCTTCCGGGGTGGCCGCGAACTCCAGGCCGGCGTAGACCGGCGCGCAGGCGTCCAGGCCCAGGTCCTGCGCGGAGAGCCGGCGGCCCAGGCGCCGGGTGAAGACCTCGGCGATCAGCGCCGGGGTGGTGCCGCGGGGCTGCTGCCCGCGCAGCCACCGGGTCACGGAGGTCTTGTCGTACCGCAGATCGAGGCCGTGCTCCAGGCCCAGCTGGTCGACGCGGCGGGCCAGACCGGCGTTGGAGAACCCGGCTTCCGCGATCAGCGCCGCGAGCTGGCGGTTGGGGACGTGCTGCGCGGGTCGTTCCGTCATCGGCTCCACGGTTTCCTGACGTGACGGACCGGGGTCCCGGCCCTGTGAACGGCGTGAATGTAGCGGCGAACTTCCCCTACGCCGCCCCCTCTGCCCCAGATTCATCCGATCGTGTGCAGAATCGGTAGGGCTCTTTACGGACGAGTCCACACCACCCGCGTACGCTGCGTGACATGGCCTCCCGATCACCCGCCGCCGCGCAGCCGCCCGCCCCCGGCGGGGGCGCCGACGACACCACCGCGCCGCTGCCCGCGCCCGAGCTGACCGAGGCCGAGTGCCGCCGGTGCGGCACGTACATCGCCGGGCTCGACGGCCGGTACGCGTGCGGCGTGTGCGGCTGGGTCAACGACCACTCGGAGGGCCACCGGCGGCTGCCGCGCGCCGACGAGGACCCCGACCGGCCGCCCAAGGGGCGCAGGCCGCCCAGGCTGCTGCCCGCCCCGGAACCGGCCCCGGAACCGGGTCCCGAACCGGCCCCGGAACCGGCCCCGGAACCGGCCGCCGAGCCTCCGGCGGTGGGCGCCTGAGGGGCCCGGGAGGGGCTCGGGAAGGGCCGCCGTACCCTGGACCGGTGCGATGCGTGCACACAGCAGGTTCAATGAGGAGGCGCTGCGGTGGCTGAGCTTGGGTTTGTCCATCTGGGCTTCGGGCCGGACTACGTCGAGTACACCGAGGCGTGGGAGGAGCAGCGCCGGGTCCACGCGGCCCGCTTCGCGGACGAGATCGGCGACACCTGCCTGCTGCTGGAGCACGAGCCCGTGTACACGGCCGGGCGCCGCACCGACGACAGCGAGCGCCCGCTCGACGGCACGCCCGTCGTCGACGTGGACCGCGGCGGCAAGATCACCTGGCACGGCCCCGGCCAGCTCGTCGGCTACCCGATCATGAAGCTGCCGCGGCCGGTGGACGTCGTCGCGCATGTGCGCCGCCTGGAGGAGGCGCTGATCCGCACCGCCGCCGACTTCGGCCTGGAGACCACCCGGGTCGAGGGCCGCTCCGGCGTGTGGGTCCTCGGCGACCCCGTCGAGGAGCGCCCCAGGATCGGCGGCCTCTCCCTCGACCTCGACCCGCGGCTGCACGACGAGGAGTTCGACGCCCGGCTCAACGGCCCCGAGTACGCCCCGTCCAACGCCGGCCAGCGCCGCGAGGACCGCAAGCTCGCGGCGATCGGGATCCGCGTGGCCAAGGGCGTCACGATGCACGGCTTCTCGTTCAACGTGAACCCCGACAACACCTGGTTCGACCGGATCGTGCCCTGCGGCATCCGGGACGCGGGTGTGACCTCGCTCTCGTACGAACTGGGCCGCGAGGTCACCATGGCCGAGATCGTGCCGGTCGTCGAGAAGCACCTGAAGGACGTACTGGAGCACGCCGAGCTGCGGCCGCGCGAGATCGAGACCGCCGCGGGCGCCTAGCCCCGGGGAATGCGTCCGGCCGCCTGCAGGTTGGCCGACGTAAGAGCGTACGAAATTACGGGCGTACCCTGGTGGGCGCCGAGGAATCACAGTCACAGGGAGCCGGTCGTGTCCGCAGTCGCACCCGACGGACGCAAGATGCTGCGCCTGGAGGTCCGCAACAGCCAGACCCCCATCGAGCGCAAGCCCGAGTGGATCAAGACCCGGGCGAAGATGGGTCCCGAGTACACGAAGATGCAGAACCTCGTGAAGGGCGAGGGGCTGCACACGGTGTGCCAGGAGGCCGGCTGTCCGAACATCTACGAATGCTGGGAGGACCGCGAGGCCACCTTCCTCATCGGCGGCGACCAGTGCACCCGGCGCTGTGACTTCTGCCAGATCGACACCGGCAAGCCCGAGGCCCTGGACCGGGACGAGCCGCGCCGCGTCGGCGAGTCGGTCGTCACGATGGACCTGAACTACGCCACCATCACCGGCGTCGCGCGCGACGACCTGGCGGACGGCGGCGCCTGGCTGTACGCGGAGACCGTGCGCCAGATCCACCAGCAGACCGCGGGCCGCGAGGGCGGCCACACCAAGGTCGAGCTGCTGGCCCCCGACTTCAACGCGGTCCCGGAGCTGCTGGAGGAGGTCTTCGCCTCCCGCCCCGAGGTCTTCGCCCACAACGTGGAGACCGTGCCCCGGATCTTCAAGCGGATCCGCCCCGGCTTCCGCTACGAGCGCTCCCTCGACGTCATCCGGCAGGCCCGCGCCTACGGCCTCGTCGCCAAGTCCAACCTGATCCTGGGCATGGGCGAGGAGCGCGAGGAGGTCTCGGAGGCCCTGAAGGAGCTGCACGAGGCGGGCTGCGAGCTCATCACCATCACCCAGTACCTGCGGCCCTCGCCGCGGCACCACCCCGTCGAGCGCTGGGTGAAGCCGGACGAGTTCGTCGAGCTGGCGAAGGAGGCCGAGGAGATCGGCTTCTCGGGCGTGATGTCCGGCCCGCTGGTCCGCTCCTCGTACCGGGCGGGTCGCCTCTACCAGCAGGCGATGGAGAAGCGCGCGGCCGTCTGAGGCCGGCGTGTGACGCGGACCGCACTACGGACTCTGTGAACTCACGCACAAACACTTACCGGTAAGTAACACCGCATCGACGCGGCCCGTAGGCTCTTCGTGTGAAGAGGAGCCGACGGGCCGCGTAAATGTTTCATCACCGTTTGACCCGCAGGTCATGCCCTGGTAACACCAATCAGTGACCATAGGTCAACGCACCGCGCACACCGCCGCACACCGCTGCCACCCCCACCGCTGTGCATCCAGACCGACGTGAGCACCGTGAAAGGGATCGCCATCATGCAGGCCGCGCCCGTACGCGCCATTGCCATTCCGTCGTTCACCGACGCCTTGCGGGGCTTCGAATCGCTCCTCATGAGCGGTGCCCGACGCAACGCCTGGAGCGCCGTCCTGGAGGACCGGCGCCGGGCGAAGGACCGGGTCGAAACCGAGCACGTACTCGAGGCCGCGGCGACCCGGGCTCCCCAGGCCACGTAAACTTCGCTGTATGGCGAGGAAGTCAAACGCAGAGACTGCTGCGAACACTGGGCGACTGAAGCAGATCGCCCTCACGTACAAAATGACGAGCAAGGCCGACCCGAAGGTCGGTCTGGTCCTCGCGGGCGTGGGAATCGTCACCTTCGGTGTCTTCCTTGCGATCGGCTTCCTGATCGGCCACCCGGTCTACCTGGGCATCCTGGGCTTCCTGGTGGCGTTCCTCGCGATGGCGATCGTCTTCGGGCGCCGCGCCGAGCGGGCTGCCTTCGGGCAGATGGAGGGGCAGCCGGGCGCGGCCGCGGCCGTCCTCGACAACGTGGGACGGGGCTGGACGACCACCCCGGCCGTCGCGATGAACCGCAGCCAGGACATCGTCCACCGGGCCGTCGGCAAGGCCGGCGTCGTGCTGATCGCAGAGGGCAACCCCAACCGGGTCAAGCCCCTGCTGGCCGCCGAGAAGAAGAAGCTGGCCCGGATCATGCCGGACGTGCCGGTGCACTCCTTCATCGTCGGCAAGGGCGAGGGCCAGGTGGAGCTGAAGAAGCTCCGCACCACCCTGCTCAAGCTGCCGCGCGTGCTGGCCGGCCCCCAGGTCACCCAGGCCAACGACAAGCTGCGGGCCATGGGCGACCTCATGAGCAACATGCCGCTGCCGAAGGGCCCGATGCCCAAGGGCATGCGGATGCCGCGCGGCGGAAAGATGCGCTGACCCGCTTTTCGTATACACAGCTCGTATACACATGCAGGGGCGCCCCCGAGCCGGAAGGCTGCGGGGGCGCCCCTGTATGTGGCTGTCTGCCGGTGGCGCGGCGGACGGCGTGGGGCGCGTGCGCCGTGCGCCGTGCGCCGTGCGCCGCGCGCCGTGCGCCGTGCGCCGCGCGCCGCGCGCCGCGCGCCGCGCGCCGTGCGGTCAGATGCGGACCTGGACGGCGCGGGCCGCACGGTCGTGCAGGCCGCGCCCGTCGCGGTCCCAGATCAGCGCCGGGATGACCAGGGCCAGCAGCAGCGTGCGCAGCACGACCCGGCCGAGGCCGAGGCGGCCGCCGCTCTCCGAGACGACCCGCAGGCCCACGAGGCGCTTTCCGGGAGTGAAGCCGACCGTGCCGACGGTCAGGATGCTCAGGGCCACGAAGAGGGCCAGCGTCCAGTTGCCCGTCGCGGCCGCGTTGCCGCCGGTGATCAGCCCGTATGCGATCACCTGGCAGGCGATCCAGTCGATGGCGACACCGCTGAGGCGGCGTCCGAAGCGCGCCGCGGAGCCGGGGCCCTGCTGGGGCAGGCCGAGCCGCTGGCCCGGGTAGCCGAAGTCGACGCCCATGTCCTCGGCCGCCGCGCGGGGGCCGGAGAGCCACGATCCGATTGCTTGCCTGTTGTCCACCCGACCACCGTACCTGTGGTGCTCCGGGCCCCTCCGGCCGGACCCTGGTTAACTTGTGCGAAACAAATGGGTCATGCTTGGGAAATCCCGCCTGCTTATGGTCGGGTCAGCGTGCGGCACCGCACTGACGCACCAGGAGCTATACAGCCCGTCCCTCCCCCGGGATCGGGATTAGGAGGAGTTGGATGTTCCAGAACGCCGACGAGATCAAGAAGTACATCGCGGACAACGACGTCAAGTTCGTCGACGTCCGGTTCTGCGACCTGCCCGGTGTGATGCAGCACTTCACCATCCCGGCGAAGGCGTTCGACCCGGCGGAGGAGCTCGCCTTCGACGGCTCCTCGATCCGCGGCTTCCAGGCGATCCACGAGTCCGACATGGCGCTGCGCGCCGACATCAGCACCGCCCGCCTGGACCCGTTCCGCCGCGACAAGACGCTGAACGTCAACTTCTTCATCCACGACCCGATCACGGGCGAGGCCTACAGCCGCGACCCGCGCAACATCGCGAAGAAGGCCGAGGCGTACCTCGCCTCCACCGGCATCGCCGACACCGCGTTCTTCGGTCCCGAGGCCGAGTTCTACATCTTCGACAGCGTGCGCTTCGCGACCACCGCGAACGAGGGCTTCTACCACATCGACTCCGAGGCCGGCGCCTGGAACACCGGCTCCGAGGAGAACAACCGCGGCTACAAGGTCCGCTACAAGGGCGGTTACTTCCCGGTCGCCCCGGTCGACCACTTCGCCGACCTGCGCGCCGAGATCTCCCTCGAGCTGGACGCCCAGGGCCTGCAGGTCGAGCGCCAGCACCACGAGGTCGGCACCGGCGGCCAGGCCGAGATCAACTACAAGTTCAACACGCTGCTGGCCGCGGCCGACGACCTGATGCTCTTCAAGTACATCGTGAAGAACGTCGCCTGGCGCAACGGCAAGACCGCGACCTTCATGCCGAAGCCGATCTTCGGTGACAACGGCTCGGGCATGCACGTCCACCAGTCGCTGTGGCAGGGCGGCGAGCCGCTCTTCTACGACGAGGCCGGCTACGCGGGCCTGTCGGACACCGCCCGCTACTACATCGGCGGCATCCTCAAGCACGCGCCGTCGCTGCTCGCCTTCACCAACCCGACGGTGAACTCGTACCACCGCCTGGTGCCGGGCTTCGAGGCGCCGGTCAACATGGTGTACTCGCAGCGCAACCGCTCCGCCGCCATGCGCATCCCGATCACGGGCTCGAACCCGAAGGCCAAGCGCGTCGAGTTCCGCGCGCCGGACCCGTCCTCGAACCCGTACCTCGCCTTCTCGGCGCTGCTCCTCGCGGGCCTCGACGGCATCAAGAACAAGATCGAGCCGATGGAGCCGATCGACAAGGACCTCTACGAGCTCTCCCCGGACGAGCACGCGAACGTCCCGCAGGTCCCGACCAGCCTGGAGGACGTCCTCAAGGCCCTGGAGGAGGACCACGAGTACCTCCTCGCCGGCGGTGTCTTCACCCCGGACCTGATCGAGACCTGGATCGACTACAAGCGCACGCACGAGATCGCCCCGATCGCGCAGCGTCCGCACCCGCACGAGTTCGAGCTCTACTTCGACCTCTAAGCCTCCAGGGCTCCACGCCCCGGGCACCCTGTGCGAACGGCGGCCCCGCCCCTCTCCGACGGAGAGCGGCGGGGCCGCTGTGTCGTTTCGGCGTGTTACTTCGGCTTCGCCAGCGTGCACGGGACGGAACCCTTCTTCCCGTCCTCCGTCTTGAAGACGACCTTGAACTCCTGGGAGCCGCGCAGTTGCACGGTCGCCGTCGCCTTGCCGTCCTTGTCCGCGACGACCTTCGGGCGGGGGTCGAGGTCGAGCGACTGGCCGGGCGTCCACCCCTCCAGCCGGACCGCCACCCGGGAGTGGCGCTGCCTGCCCTGCGGGCGCCTGCCCCGTACAGGTACCGGTGGTCGACGTCTTGCCGGGCTGCTTCCCGATCGTGCAGGTGCCTATCGCCGCCGGAGGGGCCTCGGGTTGGGCGGGCTTCTCGCCCGGCACGCACGGCACGCTCTCCTGCTCGGTCAGGCCGTAGTAGTTCCGGGTCGGCGTGTCGGGAGTGACGTACCCGTCCCAGTGCCCGGATTTGTCCACGTTGAACGGGCCGCTGCCGCCGGGGTGGTGGTAGAGCTTCTGGTCGGGGGCCTTTCGTGATCTTGCTCCGGGGGTGTGCCGGCACCCGCTAGGTTCGGGGTATGGACGACCAGTGGAAGACCGTGGCCGCGCTCGCCGCGCGGTTCGACGCGCACGACCGTGAGCGCGGGATGCCGCACGAGGAGAGCATCACCCTCCAGATCCTCAAGATCGGTGAGGAGTTCGGGGAGGCCGCGCAGGCCGTGATCGGGGCCAAGGGCACCAACCCCCGCAAGGGCGCCTCGCACACCTGGAGCGATGTGGAGGCCGAGGTCGCCGACGTCATCGTGACCGCGATGGTGGCCCTGACCCGGATGCGGCCCGACGCGGCCGGGTACTTCGCCGAGCAGCTCAGGCTGAAGTCCGACCGGTTCCTGTGACCCGGCCGCCGAGCAGCGCCATCCCGCCCGTCAGCTCGCGCAGGCAGCGTACGGCCAGCTCGGCCGGGGAACCCGGGCCGGAGCCCGGGGCGTCGGTGGTCGACCACAGCTCCAGGGCGATGCGGATCGCGTCCGTGGCGGCCGCCGCGAGGAGGCGGACCCCCAGCGGGTCGGCGTCCTCGCCGGCCAGCCGGGCGATCACCGGCACCAGGTGTTCCTCGGAGTCCTGGTTCACCCGGTACCAGACCGCGCGCAGCGCCGGATCGGTCGCGGCCGCGCGCAGCAGGCCGCGGGTGACCTCCAGGCCCTCCTCGATGTTGGCCTGCCCGTCGCTGAGCGAGCGGGTGACGGCCCGCTCCAGGGCCTCGGCCAGGGGCGTGCCGGGGGCCTCCTCGGCGAGCAGGGCGCGCCAGGTGTCGCCGCCGGTGGCCAGGAGCGGGGCCACGGCCTCCTGCTTGTTGCGGAAGTAGCGGTAGAACGTGCGCAGGGCGACGCCGGCGCGGTGTGCGATGTCCTCGGCGGTGGTGCCGTCGGGGCCGTTCTCCGCGAACAGGGCGCACGCCGCGCGGGCGATGTCGAGCTGGGTGGCGGCCTTGCGGCGCTCGGTCAGCGACTGGGCTCCGGGGCCGGTGGCGGGGGAGTACGGACGAGGGGATCTCACGGGTGAAGCGTACCCCGTACGGTGACGTTCATTGCATGCTTTGACGCCCTGGCAAAACGTGCCAAGGCGACGGTACGCTCGTGCCATGAACCGTTACGAAGGACGCCGAGTCCTCATCACCGGCGGCGGCTCCGGCATCGGGCAGGCCACCGTCCACCGCATCCTGGCCGAGGGCGGCCGCGTCCACACCGTCGACGTCAGCGAAGCCGGCCTCAAGGCCACCGCCGACCAGGCCCTCGCCGACGGCCACGCGGACCGGCTGACCACCGCCCTCCTCGACATATCCGACGAGGCCGCCGTCCGCTCGGGCACCGCCGCCGCCGTCGAGCTGCTCGGCGGGCTCGACGTGCTGGTCAACGCCGCGGGCATCCTGCGCTCCGCGCACACCCACGAGACCACCCTGGACCTCTGGAACAAGGTCATCCAGGTCAACCTGACCGGCACCTTCCTGATGATCCGCGAATCGCTGCCGGCGCTGCTGGAGGGCGACCGCCCGGCCGTGGTGAACTTCAGCTCCACCTCGGCGTCGTTCGCGCACCCGTACATGTCCGCGTACGCGGCCAGCAAGGGCGGCATCCAGTCCATGACGCACGCCCTGGCCGCCGAGTACAGCAAGCAGGGCCTGCGCTTCGTCTCCGTCGCCCCCGGCTCCATCGAGAGCGGCATGACCACCGGCACCGGCCCCGGCCTGCCCGAGGACACCGACTGGAGCCTGTTCGCCAAGCTCGCCCCCGCCATCGGCCAGGGCTTCGCCGGCCCGCAGACCGTGGCCGGCGTCGTCGCCATGCTGGGCTCGGAGGACGGCGCCTTCATCACCGGTACGGAGATCCGCATCGACGGCGGCACGCACTACTGAGCCGCAGCGAACGGCGGTCGGGCCGCACCGGCCGCCTTACGACCTGAAGCGCTCCCACAGCCGGGGGAAGCGCTCCGCGAGCACGGCTTCGTCCTCGAAGTCCAGCGGGGCGCCCTCCGGCTCCGCCGGCTGCAGCGCGATCCCCAGGTCCGGCGCGACCAGGCCGGTCAGCTGCTCGTACGCCTCGTCGGCCGCGTACCCGAGCTCCTCGCCGTCCCCGTCGATCTCCTCGTCGAACTCGTCGAGGAGCTCCGCCAGCTGGTCCGGATCGTGCACCGCGCCCTCGAAGACCTCCCGCCCCTGGCCGATCAGCCAGCAGCGGAAGTAGTCGAACGCGTCGTCGCTCGCCCCGTCGAGGAGCACCCAGGCCGCCCCCCACAGGTCCCAGGTGTACGCCCGGTTGTAGCGGGCCTCGAAATGCCGGGCGAAGTCCAGGACGGAGTCCGGATCGAGCTGCGCGAGCCGCTCCACGAGCAGGTCGGCGTGCTCCTCGGGGTCGCCCTCGGCGGCCGCCCGGGTGCTGTCGACGATCTCCCAGAACTCCGTCTCGTCCATCACGGGTTCCAGCATCAGGGGTCCGCCGACAGCCCGCCACCGCGAGAATCCGACAGTATGACCGGCCCGGCGGTGGCCCGACGCGGCTCGGACATGCCGAAGGCGGCCCGCTCCCCGAGGGGTGCGGGCCGCCTTCGTATACGTCGGCAGCCTTACATGCCGTAGCGCTCGCGCGCCTCCTTCACGGAGGACGCCGGCACCTCGCCGCGGCGGGCCAGCTGGGCCAGGGCCGCGACCACGATGGACTGCGCGTCGACACCGAAGTGGCGGCGGGCGCCCTCACGGGTGTCGGAGAGGCCGAAGCCGTCCGTGCCCAGCGAGGTGTAGTCCTGCGGGACCCACTGGCTGATCTGGTCCGGGACCTGGCGCATCCAGTCGGAGACCGCCAGGACCGGGCCCGGGGCACCCTCCAGCACGCGGGTGACGTACGGGGTGCGCTCCTCGCCGCGCAGCAGCGCCGCCTCGTCGCACTCCAGCGCCTCGCGGCGCAGCTCGCCCCAGGAGGTGGCGGACCAGACGTCGGCGGACACGTTCCACTCGGCGGCGAGCAGGCGCTGCGCCTCCAGCACCCAGTGGATCGCCGTGCCCGAGGCCATCAGCTGGATCTTCGGGGCGTCGGCGGCCGGGGCGGCCCCGTCGAGGTCGGCCGCGGTGTTGAAGCGGTACAGGCCCTTGACGATGCCTTCCTCGACACCCTCGGGCATGGCCGGCTGCGGCTTCGGCTCGTTGTAGACCGTCAGGTAGTAGAAGACGTCCTCCGGGTTCTCCCCGTACATCCGCTTCAGACCGTCCTTGACGATCACCGCGATCTCGTACGCGAAGGCCGGGTCGTAGTTGAGCGACGCCGGGTTGGTGGCGGCGATCAGGTGCGAGTGGCCGTCGGCGTGCTGCAGGCCCTCACCGGTCAGGGTGGTGCGGCCCGCGGTGGCGCCGACGATGAAGCCCTTGCCGAGCTGGTCGGCGAGCTGCCACATCTGGTCGCCCGTGCGCTGCCAGCCGAACATCGAGTAGAAGATGTAGAACGGGATCATCGTCTCGCCGTGCGTCGCGTACGACGTGGCGGCGGCGATGAAGTCGGCCATGGCGCCGGCCTCGGTGATCCCCTCGTTGAGGATCTGGCCGTCCTTGGCCTCCTTGTAGTACATCAGCTGGTCGCGGTCGACCGGCTCGTACGTCTGGCCCAGCGGCGAGTAGATGCCGGCCGAGGGGAACAGCGACTCCATACCGAACGTGCGGGCCTCGTCGGGGACGATCGGCACCCAGCGGCGGCCGGTCTCCTTGTCCCGCATCAGGTCCTTGACGAGGCGGACGAAGGCCATGGTGGTGGCCATCTCCTGCTTGCCGGAACCCTTGATCAGCGGGGCGAAGGACTTGTCGGCGGGCTGCGGCAGGGCCACGTGGTGCACGCGGCGGGCCGGGGCCGGGCCGCCGAGGGCCGCGCGGCGCTCCTGGAGGTAGCGGACCTCGGCGGAGTCGGTGCCCGGGTGGCCGTAGGGGACCACGCCGTCGGCGAAGGCGCTGTCCGGGATCGGGAGTCCGAGCAGGTCGCGCATGCCCTTGAACTCGTCGATCGTCAGCTTCTTCATCTGGTGGTTCGCGTTCTTCGACTCGAACCCGGCACCCAGGGTGTAGCCCTTGACGGTCTGCGCCAGGATCACCGTCGGGGCGCCCTTGTGCTCCAGGGCGGCCTTGTACGCGGCGTACACCTTGCGGGGCTCGTGGCCGCCGCGGGAGGTGTGGAAGCACTCGGCGATCTTCGCGTCGGACAGCAGGCCGCCGAGGGCCACCAGGGCCGGGTCGCCGCCGAAGAAGTGCTGGCGGATGTAGGCCGCGTCGCGGGTGGCGTACGTCTGGAACTGCGCGTCCGGGGTCTCGCGCAGGCGGCGGACCAGGGCGCCCGTGGTGTCGAGCCGGAACAGCTCGTCCCAGGCGGAGCCCCACAGGGTCTTCACGACGTTCCAGCCGGCGCCGCGGAACTGGGCCTCCAGCTCCTGGACCACGCGGAAGTTGGCGCGGACCGGACCGTCGAGGCGCTGCAGGTTGCAGTTGATGACGAAGGTCAGGTTGTCCAGGCGCTCGCGGGAGGCGAGGGCCAGGGCGGCCGTCGACTCGGGCTCGTCCATCTCGCCGTCGCCGAGGAAGGCCCAGACGTGCGAGTTGGAGGTGTCCTTGATCCCGCGGTTCTCCAGGTAGCGGTTGAAGCGCGCCTGGTAGATCGCGGAGAGCGGGCCGAGGCCCATGGAGACCGTGGGGAACTCCCACAGCCACGGCAGGCGCCGCGGGTGCGGGTAGGACGGCAGGCCGTTGCCGCCGGACTCCTGGCGGAAGTTGTCGAGCTGCTGCTCGGAGATGCGGCCGTCGAGGAAGGCGCGGGCGTAGATGCCGGGGGAGGCGTGGCCCTGGATGTAGAGCTGGTCGCCGGAGCCGTCGGCCTCCTTCCCGCGGAAGAAGTGCTGGAAGCCGGTCTCGTACAGCCAGGCGGCGGAGGCGAAGGTGGCGATGTGGCCGCCGACGCCGTACTTGGAGCCGCGGGTCACCATGGCGGCCGCGTTCCAGCGGTTCCACGCGGTGATGCGGGCCTCCATCTCCTCGTCACCGGGGAAGGCCGGCTCGGCGGAGGTGGGGATGGTGTTGACGTAGTCCGTCTCCAGCAGCTTCGGCAGGGCGAGGCCGGCGGCCTCGGCGTGCTGGAGGGTGCGGCGGAGCAGGTATTCGGCGCGGCGCGTACCGGCGGCCTTGGCGACGGCGTCGAGGGAGGCCGCCCATTCGGCGGTCTCCTCGGTGTCGCGGTCCGGGAGCTGGTCGAGCTCGCTCGGAAGCTTTGCTACGGGGTCGGACATCGGTGTGCGCCGCCTTCCGGACAATGGAGAGGTGGTGAAGAAGATCCCTGACGGGCAGGACAGGGTGGGCGGACCAGGTGGGGTCCGTCAGAGACTGTAAAACCCTGATCGATGATCGATCAAATGGTTGCGGCGAAGTTAAGGGACATCCACGAAAAGTCGGCACCGGGTGTCAGCAAAACAGACACTCGGTGCCGGGCAAATCGGGACAAGAGCATCGCCCAGCCGGCTTTGTGGTCCGCCTCACGCCCGCCTCACGCCCGCGGCGCGCATCCCAGAACATGCCGCTTCACCAGCACACCGATGTCCGGATCCTGGTTCCGGAAGGCCTCCACGAGCGCCGCGTGCTCCTCCGCGTACGACTTCTGCACGGTGCCCAGCCAGCGGATGGACAGCGCCGTGAACACCTCGATGCCCAGGCTCTCCCAGGTGTGCAGCAGCACGCTGTTCCCGGCCGCCCGCACCATCTCCCGGTGGAAGCCGACCGTGTGCCGGACCTGCGCCGTGCCGTCCGCGCTCCGGTCCGCCTCCCACAGCGCCGCGACGTGCGGCTCCAGCGCCGAGCAGTCCGCCGCCAGCCGCGGCGCGGCCAGCTCGGCCGCGATCTGCTCCAGGCCGGCCCGGACCGGGTAGATCTCCTCCAGGTCCGCCGCCGACAGGTTCCGTACGCGCACGCCCTTGTTCGGCGCCGACTCGATCAGCCGCAGCGTCTCCAGCTCGCGCAGCGCCTCGCGCACGGGCGTCTGGCTGACCTCCAGCTCGACGGCGATCCGCCGCTCGACGATCCGCTCACCGGGCTTCCAGCGCCCGCTGACGATCCCCTCCACGATGTGCTCGCGGATCTGCTCGCGCAGCGAGTGCACGACGGGTGGGGTGATCATCGGGGCTTCATCTCCTGTGGGGGCATGCACAGCGCACAGCTCTGATGCGTAGACAATACGGCGGAGTAGGCCAACGGGGTGCGTCCCTGCACGGGGCCGCCGGGTGAGGCTGGTTACAGCCGCTGCGGTCCGGTCACCCGGTCTCGGTTTCGGCCACGGCCAGGATCTCCTGGATCAGGGCCCCGAGGGCGGGGGCGCGGGCCGGCCGGCGGCCGATGAGCGCGGCGATCTCCCCGACGATCCGGGTGCGGGCAGCGGGGGTGGCCGGGGGCCAATGGGTGGGTTCGGCCTGGGCTGCGACCGGCTCGCCGTCCAGGGCGTTTGCCAGGGCGAGATGGGCGGTGCTGGTGAACTCGTCCTCGTGGATGTGGAGCTCCAGGAGCCCCAGCGCGTAGAGGAGCTCCGGGTCCACCTCGGGCGCCTCCATGAGGCGGTGGAGCCGTTCGTCCACGGCGGCGCGGTCCTCCAGGTACCGGTAGGCGGCGGGGATTCCTTCTGCGCGGGCCACGCTGAGCAGGGCGAAGTGCACAGCCGATGCGGCCGTGTCGAGCTCGGATCCGAGCAGTCCGAGGGCCTGGTCGTGCAGCAGGACTGCCGCGTGCTCCGCCAGGTGGATCCGGGACTCCTCCCAGGTGGGGAGGATCATCCACGCGTCGAGCAGTTCGCCGGTGAGGTACGGGCGGAAGGCCTCGTCCGGGCCGACGGCCTCCACCTCCCGTGCGATCCGCAGGTGCTCCTCGGTGTACCGGCCGCCGACCAGCGTGAGTTCCTCCAGTGCCGACAGCGTCTCCGGCAACCCGAGGTCTGCGCCGTGCTCGTCCCAGAACGCACGGGAAGCGGCCCAGCTCGGGCAGGCGAGCCATGCCGAAGCCAGGTCGAAGGCGGCCGGCGGCAAAAACAGCCAGGCCGGAGGTGCGGCCCCCGCCGCCTCGCGCCAGAGGGCGGCGACCTCGGCCGCGTGCCCGTCACCGGACCGGCTCCGGGCGCGCAGGAGCTGCCGTGCACGGAGCGCGGCCCGATCCGGTTCCCGGCCTCCCGACAGGGAGACGAGCACACGGAGGCCCGCCTCGGCATCACCGGCGTTCACCTCCAACTCCGCACGCAGGACGGCGAGGAAGCGCGCCGACTCCGGATGCGCGGCGAGCGCCCGCTCCGCCTCGGCGTAGGCAGCAAGGGCCTCCCGGACGCCGGCTGTGCGGGCCAGGTCGCCGAGGGCGCCCGCGAGCCCGAGAAGATGCGCGGCGGGGTCCTGCCGGGCAAGGGACCGGTAGAGGTCGACGGCTTCGCTGAGGGCGGTCAGGGCGGCCCGCGCGTCCCCGGTGTCCGCCAGGGCGGTGGCGAGGTTCCGCTGCGCCCTCGCGAGGTTGGGCAGCTGGGCGGCGGGGTTGTCCTGTGCGAGGGCCCGGTAGAGGTCGACGGCCTCGGTGAAGTCGGTGAGCGCCCCTTGGGGGTCCCCGGTCTCCGCCCGGGCCACGGCGAGGTTGTGCACCGTCGTGACGAGGTCGGGGAGGTGGGCGGCGGGGTGGTCCTCGGCGAGGGGGCGCTGGATGGCGGCCGCCTCGGTGAGGGCGGCGAGCGCGTCCCGCGGGCTACCGGTGTCCGACTGAACGTTGGCGAGGAGCGCGAGGGTGCGCGCCAGGTCGTCGAGGTGGGCGGCGGGGTGGTCCTCCGCAAGGGCGCGCCGGATGTCGACCGCTTCCCTGATCGTGGCGAGCGCAACCTGCGGATTGCCGTTTTCCGCCTCGCGTTTGCCGAGGCTGTGGAGAGCGCCGGCGAGATCGGGGAGGTGGGCGGCGGGGTGGTCCTCCGCGAGGGAGCGCTCGATGCCGACGGCTTCGGCAGCGGCCCTGAGCGCCCCCCCGGTGGTCGCCCGCCTCCGCCCGGATGCCGGCGAGGGTGTGCAGGCTGGTGGCCAGGCTGGGAAGGTGGGCGGCCGGGTGGTCCTCGGCGAGGGCGCGCACGATACCCATGGCCTCGCCGGCGGCCGCGAGCGCGGCCCGCGGGTTGCCGCTCTCCGCCTGCCAGTTGGCGAGGTTGTTGAGGGCGCTGGCGAGGTCGGGGAGGTAGGCGGCAGGGTTGTCCTCGGCGAGGGCGCGCCGGATTCCCACGGCTTCGGTGACGATGGCGAGTGCGCTGTGCGGGTCACCGGTCGCCGCCTGCACGGTGGCGAGGTTGTTGAGTGAGAGGGCGAGGTCGGGCAGGTACGCCGCGGGGTTGTCCTCGGCCAGGGCCCGGTAGATGCGATGCGCTTCGGTACCCGTCGCGAGGGCGCCGCGCCGGTCCCCGGTCTCCGCCTGGCGGATCGCGAGGTTGTTGAGGGACATGGCGAGGTCGGGGAGGTGGGCGGCAGGGTTGTCCTCGGCGAGGGTGCGCACGATCCCCACGGCTTCGGTGAGGGTGGCGAGTGCGCTGCGCCGGTCCCCGGTCTCCGCTTGGCGGATCGCGAGGTTGTTCAGGGCGCCGGCGAGGTCGGGGAGGTAGGCGGCGGGGTTGTCGTCGGCCAGGGCCCGGTAGATGCGGTGCGCTTCGCCGGCGGTCGCGAGCGCGCCCTGTTGGTCCCCCGCCTCGGCTTGGCGGCTCGCGAGGGTGTGGAGCCCCATGGCGAGCTTGGGCAGGTAGGCGGAGGGGTTGCCGTCCGCCAGCGAGCGGTAGAGCGGCATGGCCGTGGTGATCGTGGCGAATGCGGCCCGGCGGTCGCCCGTCTCGGCCTGGGCGGCGGCGAGGTTGTTGAGGGCACTGGCGAGGTTCGGGAGGTACGCGGCGGGGTCGGTGTCGGCCAGGGAGCGGTACAGGCGAGTGGCTTCGGCAATGGTGGCGAGTGCGCCCCGGGGGTCGCCCGTCGTGGCCTGGACGGCACCCAGGTTGTTGAGGGTGCCTGCGAGGTCGGGCAGGTACGCGGCGGGGTCGGTGTCGGCCAGGGAGCGGTAGAGGCCGGCCGCCTCCCGGGACAGGGCGAGGGCCTCGCTGCGCCTGCCGGACCGCGACAGGGACACGGCCAGGGTGTCGAGCGCATGAGCCAGATCGGGCAGGAACACCTCCTCGTTCACGTCGACGAGCTCACGGATCAGCGTGATGCCGCGGGTGTCCGCCATGGCCGCGTGTGCCGACAATTCCCAGCGCAGGTAGGGGTTTGCGTTCTCGATCGCCGTCGCGTCCGCCGTCTGCACGCGGAGCAGGCCGACCAGGGCCCGGGCCACGCGGAACGCCGGGTCGGGCACCTCCGCGGTCCGGCGCAGGTGGCTGACGAACTCGCGGTGGTAGAGGCGGTAGACCGCCTGGGTGCCGTCGGTGTCCTCCACGACGTAGCGGCCGTAGGTGTTGAGGAGCCAGTCCACGTCCGCCGGGCCGTACACGGCGCCGTCCGGGCTCAGGGCCGAGGCCGCGGCCTCCCAGACCCCGCGGGCCGGCATGCCCTTGCCGGCGCTCCAGGCGAGGGCCGCGAGGAGGTCTCGTGCCCGGTCGTCCTCCAGGTCCTCCGTGAAGGCGGCGCTGATGGATGACGGGATGGACTGCGTCCAGTCCTCCTCCGCCCGGTCCTCGGCTCCGGAGGCGGCGAAGTGTCTGATGACCGAGTCGGTGGCCATTCTGGCGAAGAGGAAGCCGCCTGTGTGGGTCGATGCCCTGGCGGTGATGAGGTCGGCCGCGGTCTCCGCGTCCTGCAGAGGCAGTGCCCCGGCCCGCAGGCGGCGGTGGCAGTACGCGCGGATGTCCTGCGTCGTGTCGGACTCGGCGTCCAGGTCCGTGGCCTGGGCGCGGACGTCCAGCAGGCGGCTCACCGCCTGGTCCAGGGGCTCCGCCGGGTCCTGCTGGGGGCGGAACGGGCGGTCGCGGGAGCCCAGCAGGACGCACGTCATGCGGCTCAGCGGTGCCAGGAGCTGTTCGACGATCGGGTGGGCCTGGTCGGGGGCCGCCTCGTCGAGGCCGTCCAGGACCAGGGCCGGCAGCCGGCGGTCGGCGTCTTCGGGCCAGGCCTTCTCCACCGCGGCGATCAGGGCCGCAGGCGTCTCCGGGCGGGGGAGGTCCAACCGGTCGGCGACGGCCTCGGCCAGCTGCTGGACCGTGAAGCCCCGCAGGTGGAGGGAGACGTCGATCGAGCCCTCGCCCGGGTCCGGGTCCTCGGGGGTGAGGGCCCCGTGCGCAGCCGTGTCGGCCCGGTGCGTCCGGTCGGACAGGGTGGCGATGCGGCCCAGGACGGCGGACTTGCCGCTGCCCGCGCTGCCCGTGACGAGGAAGAGGCCCGGGCGGCGGGCCTCCAGCCATGCCGTGATCTCGCCCAGTACCCGGCGGCGGCCGCTGAAGAACCAGCCCTCGTCGTCCCGGGCGGCCCCGCGGCTCGCCCGGACCAGGTGTTCCACGAGCTCCGGCTCCGCAGCGTTCCTGCGCAGCGGGTTGTCGAACATCAGCCGCGGCTCGCCGAACATCGCCGGCACCGGGCGGTGCCCCACCTCCTGCGGCCACTGGGCCAGGACGGTGTTGATGACCGTGGCGCCGCTGACCTGGCCGTTCCTGCTGCTCCACTCGTGGCGGTACTCGTCCGTGCCCGGCCCCTCGCGCAGGACCCGGGTCAGGGTGTTCAGCAGGATGCCGGCGGCCTCTGCCTTCTCCTGGGGGCGGCTGCTCGCGAGCACCCCGAGCCAGGCCGAGCGCCCGGGCGGGAGGTTCCGCGCCGACAGCTTGCCGAACGCCGTCTCCAGGGATTCCAGTACGCCCGCCCCCGCATGGCAGGTGTCGATGAGCAGCAGCATCTGGTCCGCCTTGCTGCGCAGCGCCGCCTCGGTCAGCAAGTTGGCCGAATATGTCTCGTCCCCGTACGCGGGATCGTCCGTGTCGTGCACGACCAGGCGCAGGTCCTGCTCGTCGCGCACCCCGTGCCCGGACCACAGGATGACCGCGGGGCCGCGCCCGCCGGTCGCGTTCCAGGCCTTCGCCCAGTCCTTCACCGCGGCGCGCAGGGCCGCCTGCCGGGGGTCCGGGACCACGGTCGGGGCGAAGCCCCGCGCCTCCAGGAGGGCGCACAGCTCCCGCATCTGGTCGGTGGCCCCCGTCAGGGTGCGGAACCTCGGGTTCTCGTAGTGCTCGACCACGATCCCGAGGGCCGTGCCCCGGATTTCCTTCCTTTCACCCCCTTCAGGCACCCGGGCCCCCGACCAGCGACAGGGCCGTCACCGTCGTCTCCGGGCGGTCCGTGACCCGTACGGCCAGCCGGTACGCGCCGGGGGCCGGGGCCGGGAACGCCGCGGTGTAGCGGCCCTCGCCGAGGGGACGCAGGGTTCGGGACAGCGGCTCCGCGCCGTCCGCCGGCCGGAGTTCCGCGGTCAGGTGCAGCTCGTCGTGGTCGGGGGTCTCCGACGGGACGGTCACCGTGACCTCGTACGCCGCTCCCCGCTCCAGGAGCGGCGGGGCGAGCACGCTCAGCGGGACCGCGTCGTCCTCGCCCCGGTGGAAGGGGCGGTCCTGGCCCAGGAGTCCGGCCAGGGCGTCCCGTACGCCGTGGTTGTTCTGCAGGGAGCCGTGCTGCTCGCACGGGGTGTGGGACTCCTCCACCGCGTAGCCGGAGAGGTCGGCGTTGGCCGGGCGGGCCGCGAGGCGGGGGACCGTGCCGTCGCCGCGCTCGTCCGCGCCGTCGATCAGCCACAGCGGGGTCAGGTCCGCCCCGGTGAGCCGCGCCGTGGTGTGGGTGGGCTGGCGGATGCCGGTGACCGCGTGGAGCCGGGTCGGGTCGGGGCGGTTCGCCGCCGTGCGGAGGTCCGCGTGGAAGGCGGCCGCGTCCGCGAGGAGGGCGGGGTCGACGCCCGGGAGGCCCGGCAGATCGCGTGCGTACGCCAGGCCCTGCGGGGTCTCCACGCACGCGTAGTCCGGGGCCAGCTGGTGCAGGGACGGGAGGCTGCGGGCGAAGGCGGTGAGGTCGAGGCCGAGCGGGCCCCAGCCCTTGCGCAGGCCGCTCACCAGGTGGGCGAGGGCGGCGAGGGAGCCGCGGTGCGGGGTGCCCAGGGTGATCACACGGCGGGTGACCTCGTGTCCGCCGAGGCGCTCCACCCAGTGACGGGCGATCAGGCCGCCCATGGAGTGGCAGAGGAGCACCACGCGGGCGTCCCGGCGCTCGGGGGCCGAGGCCTGCCAGCGGGGCAGTGCTCGGGCGAGGGCGGCGCCCAGGCGCTGCGCGTTGTAGCGGCAGGACAGGCGCCAGTCGTACGGGAACGGGAGCAGGTTCTCGCCGGGGGAGACGGTGAAGTTCCGCTCCAGCCAGGTCAAGAGGTCCGTGTAGCCGTCGACCGGCTGCCAGATGCCGGGGATGGCGTGCAGGTCGGGCATCAGGCCGACGGGGACGATGCCGTCGCCGGGGTGGGCGTCGCCGAGGTCCTTCGGCAGGCGCAGGCGGTTCAGGGAGCCGCCGAGGGTGCGCAGGCCCCGCCACAGGGCGCCGCCCGACAGGTCCCAGACCGGCCTGCCGTCGGCGTCGGCCAGTCGGCTGCCCATGATGCCCGGCAGGACCACGACAAGATCGACCACCCGTGTCCGCGCCATTGCAAGCCCCCCGTCGGACGTCTCTCCGGACCGGCAGGGTAAGGCGACGGCGCCCCCGCCCGGAGTGTTTTCCGGACAGGGGCGCCGTACGGGTGCTGCCGACGGGGCAGCGTGTGCCTTACAGGCCTACAGCCTTACAGACCGAGCTCGACGTCGAACTCGCCGGCCTCGAGGATCGCCTTGACGGTGGTGAGGTACCGGGCCGCGTCCGCGCCGTCCACCAGGCGGTGGTCGTAGGACAGGGTCAGGTACGTCATGTCGCGGACGCCGATGACGGTGCCCTCGGCGGTCTCGATGACGGCCGGGCGCTTGACCGTGGCACCGATGCCCAGGATGGCGACCTGGTTCGGCGGCACGATGACGGTGTCGAAGAGCGCACCGCGCGAGCCGGTGTTGCTGATGGTGAAGGTCGCGCCCGACAGCTCGTCCGGCGTGATCTTGTTGGAGCGGACCTTGCCGGCCAGGTCGGCGGTCGCCTTGGCGATGCCGGCCAGGTTGAGGTCGCCCGCACCCTTGATGACCGGGGTCATCAGGCCCTTCTCGGAGTCCACGGCGATGCCGATGTTCTCCGAGTCGAAGTAGGTGATGGTGCCCTCGTCCTCGTTGATCCGGGCGTTGACGACCGCGTGGGCCTTCAGCGCCTGGGCCGCGGCCTTGACGAAGAACGGCATCGGGGAGAGCTTGACGCCCTCGCGGGCCAGGAAGGAGCCCTTGGCCTGCTCGCGCAGCTTCATGATCTTGGTGATGTCCACCTCGATCACGGAGGACAGCTGGGCCTGCGAGTGCAGCGCCTTCATCATGTTGTCGCCGATGACCTTGCGCATGCGGGTCATCTTGACGGTCTGACCGCGCAGCTCGGACACCGCGGCCACGGCGGCCTTGGCGGCCGGGGCGGCGGCAGCGGCAGCCGGAGCCGGGGCGGCAGCGGCGGCCTTGGCGGCCTCGGCGGCGGCCAGGACGTCCTGCTTGCGGATACGGCCACCGACGCCGGTGCCCGTGACCGTGTTCAGGTTGACGCCGGACTCCTGGGCGAGCTTGCGCACCAGCGGGGTCACGTACGCGCCCTCGTCACCGGCGGAGACCGCGGCGGCGGGAGCGGCCGGAGCGGCGACCGGGGCAGCCGGGGCGACCGGGGCCGGGGCGGCCACGGGGGCAGCCGGGGCGACCGGAGCCGGAGCGGCGACCGGGGCGGCCGGAGCCACCGGGGCCGGAGCAGCGGCGGCCGGAGCCGGAGCGGCCGGGGCCGGAGCAGCGGCGGCCGGAGCGGCCACCGGGGCGGCCGGAGCGGCAGCGGCGGGGGCGGCCGGAGCGGCACCCGCGACGCCGATGACGGCCAGACGGGCGCCGACCTCGGCGGTCTCGTCCTCGCCGACCAGGATCTCGAGCAGCGTGCCGGAGACCGGCGCGGGGATCTCGGTGTCGACCTTGTCGGTGGAGACCTCGAGCAGCGGCTCGTCGGCCTCGACCGTCTCGCCGACGGCCTTCAGCCAGCGGGTGACGGTGCCCTCGGTGACGGACTCGCCCAGGGCGGGCAGCACGACGTCGGTGCCGGACGCGGCCGGAGCGGCGGCGGGGGCAGCGGCGGGGGCCTCGGCGGCCGGGGCCGGGGCGGCAGCGGCCGGAGCCTCGGCCACGGGGGCCGGAGCGGCGGCGGGGGCCTCGGCGGCGGCCGGGGCGGGGGCCGCGGCCGGAGCGCCGGAGCCGTCGTCGATGACGGCGAGCTCGGCGCCGACCTCGACGGTCTCGTCCTCGGCGACCTTGATGGAGGCCAGGATGCCGGACACGGGGGAGGGGATCTCGGTGTCGACCTTGTCGGTCGAGACCTCGAGCAGCGGCTCGTCGGCCTCGACGCGCTCGCCCTCAGCCTTGAGCCAGCGGGTGACAGTGCCCTCGGTGACGCTCTCGCCGAGCGCCGGAAGGGTTACGGAAACCGCCATGGTTTCAGTTGCTCCTTACGAAAGTGCGGAAGTGGTCGTCGCGCCCGGGACGATCAGTCGTGGGAGTGCAGCGGCTTGCCGGCCAGGGCCAGGTGGGCCTCGCCGAGCGCCTCGTTCTGGGTCGGGTGCGCGTGGATGAGCTGCGCGACCTCGGCCGGCAGGGCCTCCCAGTTGTAGATCAGCTGGGCCTCGCCGACCTGCTCGCCCATCCGGTCACCGACCATGTGGACGCCGACCACGGCACCGTCCTTGACCTGGACGAGCTTGATCTCGCCCGCGGTCTTCAGGATCTTGCTCTTGCCGTTGCCCGCCAGGTTGTACTTCAGGGCCACGACCTTGTCCGCGCCGTAGATCTCCTTGGCCTTGGCCTCGGTGATGCCGACGGAAGCGACCTCGGGGTGGCAGTAGGTGACGCGCGGAACGCCGTCGTAGTCGATCGGGACCGTCTTCAGGCCCGCGAGGCGCTC
The DNA here is from genome assembly GCF_040636955.1 of Streptomyces sp. NPDC032472. Classification (NCBI taxonomy): domain Bacteria; kingdom Bacillati; phylum Actinomycetota; class Actinomycetes; order Kitasatosporales; family Streptomycetaceae; genus Streptomyces; species Streptomyces sp. NPDC032472. Next base: position 10,271 of record NZ_JBEZVK010000066.1, on the reverse strand, counting down.
CGCGACCAGGATGCCCTCCGCGAAGCCGACGTGCGCGAGCTGGAGGGTCGGGACGAGGTCGCCCACGGCCGAGATCGTCGGCACGTTGGTCTGCATGTACTCGTCGACCAGGACGTAGCCGCGGTCCATCGCGACGCCCTGCTCCTCGTAGCCCAGGCCCTGGGAGACCGGGCCGCGGCCGATGGCGACCAGCAGCACCTCGGCCTCGAAGGTCTTGCCGTCCGCAAGGGAGACCCGCACACCGTTCTCGGTGTACTCGGCCTTCTCGAAGAAGGTGCCCAGGTTGAACTTGATGCCGCGCTTGCGGAACGCGCGCTCCAGCAGCTTGGAGCTGTTCTCGTCCTCGACCGGGACGAGGTGCTTGAGGCCCTCGATGACGGTGACGTCGGTGCCGAAGGACTTCCACGCCGAGGCGAACTCGACGCCGATGACGCCGCCGCCGAGGATGATCGCGGACTCGGGGACGCGGTCCAGGACCAGCGCGTGGTCCGAGGAGATGATGCGGTTGCCGTCGATGTTCAGGCCCGGCAGCGACTTCGGCACGGAGCCGGTCGCCAGCAGGACGTGGCGGCCCTGGATGCGCTGGCCGTTGACGTCGACGGAGGTCGGCGAGGAGAGGCGGCCCTCACCCTCGATGTACGTCACCTTGCGGGAGGCGACCAGGCCCTGGAGGCCCTTGTACAGGCCCGAGATGACCTCGTCCTTGTACTTCTGCACACCCGCGATGTCGATGCCCTCGAAGGAGGCCTTGACGCCGAACTGAGCGGCTTCGCGGGCCTGGTCCGCGATCTCGCCCGCGTGCAGCAGGGCCTTCGTGGGGATGCAGCCGTTGTGCAGGCAGGTGCCGCCGAGCTTGTTCTTCTCGATCAGGGCAACGTCCAGACCCAGCTGGGAAGCGCGCAGAGCCGCGGCGTAACCGCCACTGCCACCGCCGAGGATCACTAGGTCGAAAACGGTGCTGGCGTCGTTCGCCACGTCACGTCCTCCATGCATGTGCGCCGGGCACCGGTCCTCTGTGACCGGGCGGCGGCTGGTATTCGGCCGCTTGTTTCTTCGGCCCTGTGGTGGGGGCCCTGTCCTGCCGAGAACCCATCTTCGCATTTGTCGGGGGAACGCGGGACGCCGGGCCCGGACTGTGGCAGGTCGTTCTGTCCGAAGGCCGGGTTACCGAGGCGTAGAAACCTACGGATTTCGTTGCGCGTGCACCCCCGGACCACCCCCGGACCCGTCGGGCGGGCCTCTCGGGGGCCGGGGGTGCGTCGTGCGTCACACCGCTGCGCCGGGGCGCGTGCGGGGCGGTCGTACGGGACCTGCGTCAGCCGAGGTCGCCGGTGGCGGTGCGCTCGGCCAGCCGGACCAGGGTGCGCACGGCCGAGCCGGTGCCGCCCTTGGGGGTGTAGCCGTACGGCGCGCCCTCGTGGAAGGCGGGGCCCGCGATGTCGAGGTGGGCCCAGGTGATGCCCTCGCCGACGAACTCCTGCAGGAAGAGGCCGGCCACCAGGCCGCCGCCCATGCGCTCGCCCATGTTGGCGATGTCGGCGGTGGGGGAGTCCATGCCCTTGCGCAGGTCGGCGGGGAGCGGCATCGGCCAGGACGCCTCGCCGACCTCCTCGGCGATCTCGTGGATCGAGGTCCGGAAGGCGTCGTCGTTGGCCATGATGCCGAAGGTGCGGTTGCCCAGGGCGAGCACCATCGCGCCGGTCAGGGTGGCGACGTCGACGATCGCGTCCGGGTTCTCCTCGGAGGCCTTGGTCAGCGCGTCGCCCAGGACGAGGCGGCCCTCGGCGTCGGTGTTGAGGACCTCCACGGTCTTGCCGCTGTACATGCGCAGCACGTCGCCGGGGCGGGTGGCCGAGCCGGACGGCATGTTCTCGGCGAGCGCGAGCCAGCCGGTGACGTTGACGGCGAGGCCCAGGCGGGCGACCGCGACGACGGAGGCGAAGACGGCGGCGGCGCCGGACATGTCGCACTTCATCGTCTCGTTGTGGCCGGCCGGCTTCAGGGAGATGCCGCCCGAGTCGTAAGTGATGCCCTTGCCGACGAAGGCGAGGTGCTTCTCCGCCTCGGGGTGGGTGTACGAGATCTTCACCAGGCGCGGCGGGTTCTCGGAGCCCTTGCCGACGCCCATGATGCCGCCGTAGCCGCCCTTGACCAGCGCCTTCTCGTCCAGGACCTGGACCTTCAGGCCGTGCTCCTTGCCGGTCGCCGTGGCGACGGCGGCGAAGGCGGCGGGGGTGAGGTCGTTCGGCGGGGTGTTGATCAGGTCACGGGCGGTGTTGACCTCGGAGGCCACGACGACGGCGCGCTCGACCGCGGCCTTGTGCTCCTTGTCGCGCGGCTTGCCGCCGAGCAGGGCCACCTCGGCCAGCGGGCGCTTGGGGCCGCCGTTCTTGGAGGCCGCGGCGGAGGCCTTCTTCTCGCCGCCCTGGTAGGTGGTGAAGGCGTACGCGCCGAGCAGCGCGCCCTCGGCGACGGCGGTGACGGCCGAGGCGTCCTCCAGGGGGAGGGCGAAGGCGGCCTTCTTGCTGCCGTGCAGCGCGCGGGCGGCGGCGCCGGCGGCGCGGCGCAGGGCCTCCTCGTCGAACGACTCGTCCTGCTCCGGGGCCGGGCCGAGGCCGACCGCCAGCACGACCGGGACCTTCAGGCCGGCCGGCGCCGGGAGCTTGGTGGTCTCGCCCTCGGCGCCGGAGGCGCCCAGCGCGTCGAGCACGGCGGCGAGCTTCCCGTCGAAGGCCGTGTCCACGGCCTCGGCGCCCGGGGCGACGACCGGGCCCTTCGGGCCCTTCGCCACGCCGACCACGAGGGCGTCGGCGCGCAGCGTCGCCGCGCCGGCAGTGCTGAGAGTCAGAGCAGTCACGGTGGTGAGGTCTCGCTTCCGTTTGTGTTGTGGGCCGAGTGGGTGGACGGCCATCCGGAGCGATCGTATTCCGGCCCGACGGCCGCCAGAAATGAGCCTACGCGCCCGCGGTGGTCCGTACGTCACTCGAAGGTTTGGCAAGTTGTTCTATTCCACGGCCATCAGGTTCACCCATCTGTGGTCTTCGTTCCAGGTTTGCCCCGTAGACCTGACGAGGTCCCGAGAGACTCGAGCCACTCTCGCAAGGGGACGCGGGGTCCCTTTGCATGATTTCCACAGAGCCTCCTCGGCCCGGCCTGCCGCCATGGGCTGTTGCCGAGAGTGCCTGCGGGGGGAAAGGCCGAAATGGTCAAAAGGAACCGGATGAACAGGGTTGCCGCGGCAATGGCAGCAGCCGCCCTGGTATCCGTCGCAACACCCGCCATGTCCGCCCGGGCGGCGACCGTGGCACCGCGCATCGACCTGAAGGTGCTCGTCGTCGACGACGGCGGCAGCTCGGTCGAGGCGATCACCGCGGAGCTCCGCGACACGGGCGTCCCGTACACCCGCGTCCAGCTCGGCAGCAGCGGCCGCCCGGTCATCGACGCGGCCTTCCTCGCCGACACCGTCGACGGCCGGCCGCGGGCGAAGTACCAGGGCGTCGTCCTGCCCAACGAGAACCCCTTCGGCGAGGGCTCCGCCGAGATGGCCGCGCTGACCGCGTACGAGACGGCGCACGGCATCCGCCAGGTCGACGCCTACACCTGGGCCCACCCGGGCGTGGGCCTGGAGTACACCGACAACGGCGGCTACAGCGGGCAGCTCGACGGCACCCAGGCCGCCGTCACCGCCGCCGGCAAGGGCGGCCCCTTCGGCTACCTCGGCGGACAGGTCACCTTCGAGGACAACTCCGCGCTGATCCCGGAGAGCTACGGCTTCATGGGCAAGCCGCGCCCCGGCTACACCAGCTACGTCGACGCCCCCGTCGGCTCCGACCGGGCCTCTCTGGTCGGCGAGTACGCCCACGACGGCCGCAGCGAACTCGTCGTCACCTTCGGCTACAACCAGTACCAGCAGCAGTTCCGGCTCCTGGCCCGCGGCATCGTCGACTGGCTCACCCAGGGCGTCCACCTCGGGCAGAGCCGCAACTACTTCGCCGTCCACGTCGACGACGTCTTCGCCCCGGACGCCCGCTGGAACAAGGACCTCAACTGCACGCCCGGCGACTACGCCTGCGCCGGCGGCGAGGGCCGCGAGAGCACCATCCGGATGACCGCCGCCGACGCCCAGTACGCGGCGCAGTGGCAGCAGAGCAAGAACTTCAAGCTCGACCTCCTCTTCAACGCCGGCGCCGGCGAGGAGTGGAAGAGCGAGAACGGCGGCACCGACGCGCTCACCGCCCAACTCGTCGCCGACCGCGCCAAGTACCGGTGGCTCAACCACACCTACACCCACCCCTTCCTCGGCTGCGTCCAGGACACCACGGTCACCCCGTGGACGTGCGCCAAGGACGCCGCCGGCGCCGTCACCTGGATGAGCCGGGCCGAGATCTCCGCACAGATCCGCGACAACAACAACTGGGCAGCCTCCAAGGGAATCACCACCGACCGGACCGAACTCGTCACCGGCGAGCACTCAGGGCTCAAGACCCTCCCCCAACAGCCCCAGGACAACCCCAACCTCGCCGGTGCGCTCGCCGACAACGGGGTCAAGTGGGTCGGCAGCGACAACTCGCGCGAGCCGGCGCAGCGCACGGTCGGCGCGGCCCTGACCGTCCCGCGCCACCCGATGAACGTGTACTACAACACGGGCACCAACGCCGAGATGGCCGACGAGTACAACTGGGTCTACACCAGCCGCGCCCAGGGCGGCAGCGGCATCTGCGAGGACAACCCGGCGACCTCCACCTGCCTGCCCGCCCCGCTCGATCCGAACACCGGCTACCTGGACTACATCGTGCCCGCCGAGGCGCGCACGGCCCTGCGCCACGTGCTGGCCAACGACCCGCGCCCGCACTACGTCCACCAGTCGAACCTGGCCGAGGACCGCACCCTCTACCCCGTCCTCGACAGCGTCCTCGGCACCTACCGCACCCTCTTCGCGCCCAGCGCGCCGATCGTCAACCAGAGCATGAAGGACACCGGCGTCGAACTCGGCCGCCGGGCGGCCTGGGACAAGGCCCTCGCCGACGGCCGCGTCACCGCCTACCGCATCGGCACCACGGTCACCGTCAAGGCGCCCTCCGGCGTCGTCGCCCCGGTCACCGCACCCAACGGCACCAAGAAGCAGCTCCTGCTGGGCACCGCCGACTTCGGCACCGCGTACGCAGGCACCCGCTCGGCGTGGACCGCGCCCGAACTGCTCCAGAGCACGGTCACGCTCAAGCTGCCGAGCTGACCCGCACCACCGTTCCGTCCGGCCGAGCGGGCCTCGCCCCCCGCTCGGCCGCCGCCTGCCCGCGAGTGAGCCGAAGGGAGCGCGTCGGCGAAGGCGGGCGAGCGCCCGGAGGAAACCGTGAGGAACGAGCGGTTTCCGAGGACGCACGCCCGCCTGGAGCCGACTGAGCGCTCCCGGAGGCGAACCGAGCGCAAAAGACACAGTCCTGGGGGGACACTCCACATGAGCCATGGGCGTCACGTCACCATGCTCACCGAAGGCACCTATCCGCACGTCCACGGGGGCGTCAGCACCTGGTGCGACCAACTGGTCCGCGGGATGCCGGAGGTCGACTTCAACGTCATAGCCCTCACCGGTACCGGTCGCGAGCCGGTCGCCTGGGAGCTGCCGCGCAACGTCTACCGCCACACCGCCGTCCCGCTGTGGGGCCCGCCGCCCGGACGCAGTCGCCGCTCGGCCCTGCGGGGCAAGGCGCACCGCCGCTTCACCGACACCTACGAAACCTTCCTGCTCTCCCTCCTCGACCCTGCCCGGGAAGGCTTCTCCGAGGCCCTGCGCGAACTCGCCGTCCTCGCCAGGGCCGGCCGCCTCGCCCCCGCCCTGCGCTCCGAAGCGGTCCTGCGGCTCCTCATGAACGTGTGGACCCGCCCGGACCTGGCCACGGCCGCCGCCGCACCCACCATCCACGACGCGCTCACCGCCACCGACCTGCTGGAGCACGCGCTGCGCCCGCTGGCCGTACGCATCCCGCCCGACAGCGTCGCGCACGCCGTCAGCAGCGGCCTCGCCACCCTGCCCGCCCTCGCCGCCAAACACCTCGACGAGGTGCCCTTCCTCCTCACCGAGCACGGCATCTACCTGCGCGAGCGCTACCTCGGCTACCGCACGGCCGCCCAGCGCTGGCCCGTCAAGGCCCTCCTGCTCGGCTTCTACCGCGAACTCAACAGCGAGGGCTACCGGCAGGCCGACCTGATCACCCCCTGCAACCAGTACAACCGCCGCTGGGAGGAGCGCGGCGGCGCCTCCGCCGACCGGATCCGCACCGTCTACAACGGCGTCGACCCGTACGCCTTCCCCGAGGCCGGACCCGAACCCGAGGTGCCGACCCTCAGCTGGTGCGGCCGCATCGACCCGATCAAGGACCTCGAAACGCTCATCCGGGCCTATGCGTTCATGCGGGCCGAACTGCCCGCCCTGCGGCTGCGCCTGTTCGGCCCGGTCCCGGCCGGCTGCGAGGAGTACAAGCTGCGCCTGGAGAAGCTCGCCGCCGAACTCGGCCTCGCCGACGGCATCACCTACGAGGGCCGCATCGCGCAGGTCTCCAAGGCCTACGCGGCCGGCAGCATCGTGATGCTCTCCAGCATCAGCGAGGGCTTCCCCTTCAGCATCATCGAGGCCATGTCCTGCGGCCGCACCACCGTCTCCACCGACGTCGGAGGCGTACGCGAGGCCGTCGGCGACACCGGCCTGGTCGTCCCGCCGCGCGAGCCCGAGACCATGGCACGCGCCACCCTCGCCCTGCTCCGCGACGACGCGCGCCGCGCCGAGCTCGGCCGGCTCTCCCGCAAACGGGTAGTCGAGAAGTTCACCCTCCACCAGTCCGTGGACGGCTTCCGCCACATCTACCGCGGCCTCGCCGCACAGACGCACGCCGGCCGGCCGGTCCTGCCCGTCCGCGAGGGCGACGACTGGACCCAGCGGCTCGCCGACCCCTGGTACCGCGAACTCGCCGCCGACGGGAGCCTGTGGTGAGCGGATCCCTCTGGCTGCGCGTCCCCGGCGGCGACACGCTGCCCGCCATCCCCCGGCCCCGCCGCACCGGGCCGGGGACGGCTGCCGCCGTCGCCGCCGACCCCATGGACGAACTCGCGATGCGGCTCGACGGGTTCATCGCCGCCGCCGTCCACCCCGACGAGATCGCCGCCATCCTCGAATCCGACGGGATGACCGACGAGCACATCCGCCTCACCTACGGCCGCCGGGACTCCTTCGACCTCGCCGAGGCGCTCTACGCCCGGGTGCCGCGCTCCTTCCCCGAACCCGAGGAGTGGACCGACCCCTGGAAGGTGTCCCTGACCGCCTGCCTGCTGCGCGGAGTGATCTTCGCGCTGCCCGGCCTCGCCTACGTCCTGGGCGCGCCCCTGCTGGAGGGCCCGCCCGACCGGCTCGGACTTCCCGCCGGCACCCTCACCCTCCTCGCGGGGGCGCTCATCGGCTGGGTCTGGGACCAGACCCTGTCCCACCGCGCCTACTCCTGGCTGGGCCTGGGCGACCGGGCCGCCGCCGGGCGGACCCTGCTCGTCGGCGCCCCCACGGGGGCCCTGCTCGGCATCGCCGCCGCGCTGACCGTGCCCGGCGGGCCCCCGTTCAGCTACGCCTTCGCCGCCGGGCAGGCCGTGTACGTCGGCGCCGCCACCGTCCTGCTCGTCCTCGGCCGGGAGCGGCTGCTGTTCGCCGCGCTCGCCCCGATGGCCGCGGGCGCGCTGCTCGCCCTCGTCACCGACCTGCCCCTGCCGCTGCGGGTCGCCCTGCTGGCCGCCTCCCTGCTGGCCGCCTGCGCCCTCGCCGTACGGGAACTGCCGCTGGCCGAGGGGGTACGGGCCGTCGCACGCCGGATCCGCCGGCGCAGCGAGCACCGGCCGCTGTGGGGCCGCCGCCCCGCCGCGGCCGGGGGGAGCCCGGTCCGCTGGCGGATGCTGCGCGGCGAGGGCGAGGAGTACGGGCCGCAGCGGCCGCGGCTCGGCGACTCCGTGCCGTACGGGGTCTTCGGCCTCGGCACCGGCCTGCTCGTGCTGTACGCCGCCCTGGGGGAGGTGCTCGCCGGAGGCCCCGCCAACGCCGTCGCCGCGCCCTCCGCGGTGGCGCTCACCCTCAGCATGGGCCCCGCCGAGTGGCTGCTCCACCGCTTCCGCAGCGGCAGCCTCGCGGGGCTCCGGGCGGCCCGCTCGCCCCGGCAGTTCTGGCTGCGGATGCTCGGCACCCTGGTCCGCTGCATCACCGTCTACCTGACGGTGCTGCTGGCCCTCGGCGCGGTCGGCACCCTGTTCTGGCCGGGCGCACCGGGCCTGACCGGGGTCCGCGTCGCCACCCTGCTGCTGCTCGGCGCCGTGATGTGGACCGGGCTGCTCCTGCAGTCCTTCGGGGCGGTCCGGGCCGCCGCCGTCGTCTGCGCCTCGGCGGCCCTCGCGCAGAGCCTGGCCCTGCTGCTGGGACTCGGGCAGCCGCGGCTGGTGCAACTGGTCACCGCCGGCAGCGCGGCGGCCGTCCTCGCCGGCCTCGTCTGCCTGTTCCTGGGCCGGGCCACGGCACACCGCTGACCGCGACCCGCATGACCCCGTCACCCGCCCGTCACCCCGTCACCCCGTGCGAGAAGAAGGATTGAAGGACCCCATGCTGCTGGTGCCGCTCTACGAGCACCCCGCCGACCGGCCCGAGGACTGGGAGCTGCTGATCCGCTGCGCCGGCCGGCTGCACTCGGTGGTCCTCAACCCCGCCAGCGGGCCCGGTGAGGCCCCCGACGAGCGGTTCGCCGCCGTGGCCCAGCGGCTGCGCGACGCCGGGGTGCCCGTCCTCGGCTACACCGACACCGACTACGGGCGCCGCCCGCACGCCGCCGTGGTGCAGGACCTCCTGCGCCACCGCGACTGGTACGGCGCCGACGGGGCCTTCCTCGACCAGGCCTCCCCGGACCCGGCGCTGCTCGGGCACTACGGCCGGCTCGCCGTCGCCGCCCGGGCCGCCGGCGCCCGTACGCTCGTCCTCAACCACGGCATCCACCCGCACCCCGGCTACGCCGAACTGGCCGACCTGCTGGTCACCTTCGAGGGCCCCTGGGACGCCTACCGGGACGCGGCCGTGCCGTCCTGGACCGCCGACCACCCCGCCCAGCGCTTCTGCCACCTGGTGTACGCCGTCCCGCCGGGCGCCCCCGCCGCCGAACTCGCCCGGGAGCGGGGCGCCGCCGTGCACTGCGCGGTCCCCGGGACCGGCGCGCACCCGTGGGGCACCCTGCCGTACGCCTTGGAGGCCGCCCGATGAAGAGGCCGCTCGCGCGGCGCCTCCTGCTCCTCCTCGCCCCGCTGCTGCTCCTTTCCTCCTGCACCTCCGGACCGGAGGAGGCGGAACCGGACCCCGGGCCCGCCCCGACCCCGGGGGAGCGCTGGCTGCCGCGGCCCGGCACCGGCTGGCAGTGGCAGCTGAGCGGCAGGCTCGACACCTCGGTGAAGGCGCCGGTGTACGACGTCGACGGGTTCACCACGAGCAAGGACCAGGTCGCCGAGCTGAAGCGGGCCGGGCGCAGGACCATCTGCTACGTGTCGACCGGCGCCTGGGAGGAGTTCCGGCCGGACGCGGACGCCTTCCCCAAGGAGCTGCTCGGCAGGGGCAACGGCTGGGAGGGCGAACGCTGGCTCGACATCCGGCGCACCGCCGAGCTGGAGCCGCTGATGGCGGTGCGGTTCGACATGTGCCGGGACAAGGGCTTCGACGCGGTCGAGCCGGACAACATGGACGGCTACCGCAACGAGACCGGCTTCCCGCTGACGGCCGAGGACCAGCTGCGCTACAACCGGCTGATCGCCCGGCTCGCCCACGAGCGGGGCCTGTCGGTCGGCCTGAAGAACGACCTGGACCAGATCCCCGAGCTGGTGGGGGACTTCGACTTCGCGGTCAACGAGCAGTGCGCACAGTACGAGGAGTGCGAGGAACTGACCCCGTTCATCGCGGCGGACAAGGCCGTCTTCCACGTGGAATACGAACTCCCGCCGAGCCGCTTCTGCGCACAGTCCCGCCGCCTGAAGCTCAGCTCGATGCAGAAGAAGTACGAGCTGGGGGCCTGGCGCCGGACCTGCTGAGGGGGTCCGGGCTGGCTTTCACCCATCGAGGGGTCGGGGGCCGGTCGGTGGCTGCCCACCCGTCTCCCGCTCTGCGGGGCGGTGGTGCGGGGGTCGGGATCTCGGCCGGGCGGGATCAGGGAGGGTATGGGGGCTTCCCGTCAGTCTCATCGTCCTTCCGCGTCGGGCCGGCCTGTCAAGAGCGC